>NZ_JBEQZJ010000029.1:0-52126 GCF_045223415.1 Hoskinsella mucinilytica
TTTATCATACAAAAATTCTAAAATGTTTTCTATCATTCTAGATCTTCGCATATCAATAATTACCCCAATACTTTTTTTATCTTTATAGATCCTTTTTTCTAAATCCCAAAAATTTTGTGAAGCAGGGTGTTCTCTTTGTAGTATTTCGATATATTCCTTATTTAATTTCTCCATGTAATTTTCCTGCCATACGGGCACTTTTTTTCTTAGTATTTTCCAATCTTTTTCATTCACATCATACATATTTTTTCTCCTAACCCACATAGTTATCAGCTAAGTGTATGCTCTTTTTCTATCAACTCTTAAGATATACTTTCCTTGGGATTATGATATCATATAAACAATTTTTTTTCATTTAGTTTATGAGGAATGATATCTCAATATCTTAAGATTGAGTTTTCATCTCATTGATAAACGAAGAACGGCGTTGGAAAATTATGGTTGACACAAAAGTTAGCTTATGCTAATATATTGTCGTAAGTTAGATTAATCTAACAACAGGAGGCGTTCAAATGACATTAACGATGGCACCGAAAGGTGAGCAGGTCTTGATTCATAAAGTGACAGGAAGAGATGATGTACGGAATCATTTAGCTGATTTAGGATTTGTAGAGGGTACGAGTGTTTGCATGATCAACGAATTACAAGGAAATGTGATCGTCAATGTAAAGAATACAAGAATTGCATTAGATAAAGCCTTATCGAATCGTATTATTGTGAAATAAAGAAAGAAGGATAGAATGATGACGTTAAATGAAATCAAACCAGGTAAAAGTGTAGTAATTAAGAAAATGATGGCAACGGGTGCTATGAAAAAGAAACTTATGGATATGGGACTTACAAAGCATACAGAATTATTTGTTAAAAAGGTGGCACCTTTGGGCGATCCTATCGAATTAACGGTTCGTGGATATGAGCTATCTATACGAAAAGCAGATGCAGCAACCATTGAAGTTGAGTAAAAAATGAAACAAAGCTTCAATTAATATAACGAGGAGGATGAGTATGAAAAGAATTGCATTGGCAGGTAATCCAAACTGCGGTAAAACAACCATGTTTAATACGTTTACAGGTAGTAATCAATATGTGGGGAATTGGCCAGGGGTAACGGTTGAGAAAAAAGAAGGAAAATTGAAAGAGCAAAAGGATATCATTATTGTAGATTTACCTGGGATTTACTCTTTATCACCATATTCTTTGGATGAGGTGGTCGCAAGAAATTATTTAATTGAAGAAAAGCCGGATGCTATGATCAATATCATTGATGCGACCAATTTGGAGCGTAATTTATATTTAACAACACAACTTTTAGAATTAGGAATACCTGTGGTTGTGGCATTGAATATGATGGATTTGGTTAAGGATCGAGGTGACCATATCGATATCGCAAAATTGAGCAAAGAACTAGGTTGTGTGATTGTCGAAGTATCTGCTTTGAAAAATCAAGGGTTAACTCAGTTGATTGAAGAAGCTATGAAGGCGACAAAGCAAAAACAGCAGAAAGATCCGGCTATATTTGAAGAACCTTTGGCTGGGGCAATAAAGGCAATAGAAAAAATTATTGTGAAAGATCATGATGCGTCAAATCTGCATTGGTATGCGATCAAATATTTAGAACAAGATGAGAAACTTATGAAGCAAACAACGTTAAACAAAGCAAAGCTACAAGAAATTGATCAGATTCGCAAACAATTGGAAGATCGATTGGATGATGATGCGGAAAGTATTGTGACCAATGCACGTTACGAATATATTACTGGTATTTTAAAACGTAATTATAAAAAAGCTCATATCGGGCTAAGCGTTTCTGATAAAATCGATCAGATCGTGACAAATCGCTGGTTAGCATTGCCTATATTTGCGTTGATCATGATCTTTGTATATTATATCTCGGTCTCTACCATTGGAACCATTATAACGGATTGGGTAAATGATTCTTTAGTCGCAGAAATGATTCAACCGGCTGTAGGGAATTTCCTTGTAGGAATCGGTGTTGACGAATGGGTCAATTCTCTGGTTGTAGATGGCATTATCGGTGGCTTAGGTGCACCTCTTGGGTTTATTCCTCAAATGGCCATTTTATTCTTGTTTTTATCAATATTAGAAGATTGTGGATATATGGCACGTGTGGCATTTATCATGGATCGTGCATTTCGTCGTTTTGGATTATCAGGAAAAAGCTTTATTCCTTTGATGATTTCTTCAGGTTGCGGAGTACCGGGAATCATGGCGACGAAAACAATAGAAAACGATTTAGACCGTCGTATGACGATCATGACTACCACCTTTATTCCATGTGGTGCTAAGCTTCCTGTCATTGCGTTGATTGCAGGTGCTTTGATGGGAGGAAGTTGGTGGATGACTCCGATGATGTATTTCATTGGTATTGCAGCTGTAGTATTATCAGCAATCATTTTGAAAAAAACAGCAATGTTTGCTGGTGATCCATCTCCGTTTGTGATGGAACTTCCTGCATATCATTTTCCAAGTGTTAAGGGTGTTTTGCTTCATGTATGGGAACGTATTTTAAGTTTTATCAAAAAAGCGGGAACGATTTTGTTCTTGTGTTGTGCCGTAATGTGGTTTTTAGGCAGTTTCGGTTTTGAAAACGGAAGTTTTGGATTGGTAGGAGAAGAATCCAGTCTGTTGGCAACCATTGGTGGTTTCATTGCTCCGATCTTTGCGCCACTTGGATTCGGTAACTGGCAAGCGGTTGCAGCATCATTATCAGGATTTGTTGCGAAAGAAGGTATTGTCTCAACCATTGGTGTTGTGCTGGGTCTTGGAGAAGCAGGAGAAACAGATCCGGGATTATGGTCAGCGGTCATGACGATGTTTCCGACAGGTATGGCAGCTTTCTCATTCTTATTATTTAATTTGTTAGACTCTCCATGTCTTGCGGCAATAAGTACGGTTGCGAAAGAGATGAATTCAAAGAAATGGACATGGTTCACAATTGGCTTTCAAACGGTCTTTGCTTATACCATTACGTTGATGGTATATCAAATAGGTAGTTGGATTGCTTATGGAAGTTTTGGGGTAGGTACTGTGATTGCTTTATTTATCTTGGTAATATATTTATATTTGTTATTTCGTCCTACGTCTGAAAAAAGAGCGTTCAAAAATTCTATGCGAGCTATGAATCAAGCATAAAAGAAAGGTGGAAATGTGATGGCAACCATTGTGATTTTAATGATTTTGATCTTATGTGCGGCTTTGGCTATTTCATCTATCAGAAAAAAGCATAAGCAAGGATGTGGATGCGGCTGTGAAGGCTGTGGAGGTAATTGTTCCCATACAAATCTATATCAGAGTTATAAAACCGATCATATAGGATAAGAAAAGCATGGAGGATGAGTGATCATCTATTCCATGCTTTTATTTGTGTGGAACAACATCAATGATGCGATCAGCCAAAACAGAGAATGGCATTGTTTGTAACCAAACTTTACCAGGGCCTTTTAAAGTTGCTAAGAAAAATCCTTCTCCACTTAAAAATTTGTTTTTTAGACCTTTTACAGTAGTGATATCGAAAGTTACGCTTTCTTCAAATGCTGCAATATATCCTTGATCGACTTTGATCATTTCTCCTGGCGCAAGTTCTTTTTCAACAACATCACCATCGATTTCCAAAAAGGCAGTTCCTGGACCGGTCATTTTCTGTAAGATAAATCCTTCTCCACCAAAAAATCCTGTGCCTAGTTTTTTACGAAAATGTAATTCTAGTTTCACACTGTCTTCTGCAGCAAGAAAGGCTGTTTTTTGAATGATCTTGGTTTCTCCATCACGTAAGGTTAGAGGAACGATCTTACCTGGAAAACTAGAGCCGAATGCAATTTCTGCATCATCATGATCGCTCATATAGGTTGTCATAAAAATGGATTCACCACTCATAGCACGACCTAACCCTTTTAATAAACCGCCTCGGGTATTGCTGTCCATATCAAACCCATCATCCATCCAGCACATTCCTCCGGATTCAGTATAAATCTTTTCTCCCTTATCTACTTTACAAACTACAACGGGTAATTGCCCGCCAACGATTTCATATCTCATATGATCGCCTCCTTACCTTCATTATACAAAATAATAGGAAGAAAACAATTGTATTTCAAGAAAAAAAGAAATACACTTAACATATGGAACCAATAGGATCAGATAAATCTATCGTATCTGTAAGTTTCTTGTATGGTTCATAGGAGGTTAAGCATGGTGATGAAAACTTTGAGAGTTGCTGTAATCGGATTAGGAAAGATATCTAAAAGAGTCATAGAAGGGATACAATATGCAGAACATGCGACATTGTATGCAGTAGCATCAAGAGATTTCAATAAAGCGAAAGAGGTCAAAGAGCGATATCAATGTGATGTATGTTATGGAAGTTATGAAGCATTATGTCAGGATCCTTTGGTTGATCTTATTTATATATGTACACCCAATCCTTTACATAAACAACATATCTTATTATGCTTAAGTTATCATAAGCATGTGATTTGTGAAAAACCGATGGTAGCGAATCGAAAAGATTTAAAGGAATGTTTTTCCTATGCGAAAGAACAAGGGTGTTTCCTCATGGAAGCACATAAAACCTTATTTACTCCTCTGAATCAAAAAATCAAACAGATGGTGATGGATGGGGTCATAGGTAAATTACAATATATAGAAGCAGGATATTGTAGTCGCTTAGATATTGAACATTCTGGAATAGCTTCTTGGTGTTTTCGTGAAGAGGATGGTGGATGTTTTTATGATATCGGTGTTTATGCGATATGTTACGCTAATTTTTTCGCAGGTCAAAATCTTTCTGAAATCAAGCTTATGTTAGAACATGCCAAAGAAGGGTATTGTGTACAGGCACAAGGGATGCTTAGATATGAGAATAATGTCATGGCACTTGTAAGAAGTAGTTGGAAGACAGCGATAGAAAATAAAGGATATTTGTATGGTGAAAAGGGAAGGATCGTGTGCGAAAATTTTTGGAAAAGTAAGGAAGCAGTGTTGATACAAGGTGATGTAAACAAGAAAATAACGGTATCCATGCAAAGTGATTTTACAGGAGAAATAGAACATGCGATTTCTTGTATTCAAAAGGGTCTCATACAAAGCCCGATTTTGGGATATGAACAGAGTGATCAGATTTTGATGGTATTGGAAGAAAGTCACCTGGTCTGATTGAATTATGAAGGAAAAAAGTGTAAAATAAAATCACTATGAAAACGGAGGATGAAATTTTATGAAAACAGAGACAAAGTGTTTACATGCAGGATATGAACCAAAGAATGGAGAACCAAGAGTCTTACCAATCTATCAAAGTACGACCTATAAATATGATTCAACAGAATTCGTCGGGCAGTTATTTGATTTAACAGCAGAGGGACATATGTATTCACGTATATCTAATCCTACAGTGGATGCCGTAGAAAAGAAGATTGCCGCTTTAGAAGGCGGTGTTGGTGCGTTATGTACAACAAGTGGACAAAGTGCAAGTTTTATTGCGTTAATGAATCTTTTGGAAAGCGGAGATCATGTCGTATCTTCTTCTACTATTTATGGTGGAACTGTGAATCTATTCGCAATCACGTTTGAAAAATTTGGGATAGAGGTTACTTTTGTCGATCCTGATGCTTCTAAGGAAGAAATCGAAGCGGCAATTCGACCAAATACGAAAGCTGTTTTTGGAGAAATCATGGCAAATCCGGCAATGAATGTATTAGATATTGAAAAGTTTGCGCAAATCGCACATGCACATGATATTCCATTGTTGATCGATAATACGTTTGCGACACCGATCCTATGTCGTCCATTTGAGTGGGGTGCGGATATCGTCATTCATTCTACGACAAAATATATGGATGGACATGCGTTACAGGTTGGTGGTGTCATCGTTGATAGTGGTAACTTTAATTGGGCAAATGGTAAATTCCTGGGCTTAAGTACACCGGATGCTTCTTATCATGGCATCGTTTATACGGATACTTTCGGTAATGCTGCTTATATCACAAAAGCAAGAGTACAGCTTATGAGAGATTTGGGGTGTTATCCTGCTGCTCATTCTGCATTCTTGTTGAATATTGGTTTGGAAACCTTAGCAGTACGTATGAAACAGCATTGTGCCAATGCATTAAGCATCGCAGAGTTCTTAAAAGATCAACCGGATGTAGAGTTTATCAATTATCCGGGCTTAAAGGATGATAAATATCATGCATTGGCTGAAAAATATCTTCCTGATGGATGTTGTGGTGTCATCAGTTTTTCCATCAAAGGAGGAAGAGAGCGTGCCGCAAGCTTCATCGATCATTTAAAGCTAGTTTCTTTAGAGGTACATGTTGCGGATATTCGTACTTGTGTATTGCATCCAGCTAGCTCTACTCATCGCCAATTAACAGATGAACAGTTGGTAAATTGCGGTATTACTCCAGGTCTGATTCGCTTATCCTGTGGAATTGAAAATGTAGAAGATATCCTGGATGATTTGAAACAGGCATTTGCGGCAATTTAGAAAGGCAATATCATGCCGATTAATATACCGAATGGACTTCCTGCAAAAACGATTCTAGAGAGTGAGAAAATATTTGCACTGGAAGAGGAAATTGCACAAAAACAGGATATTCGTCCCCTAAGAGTTGTGATTTTAAATTTAATGCCAAAAAAAATCGAAACAGAAACACAGATCCTTCGTTTGATCAGTAAATCACCCCTTCAGGTTGATATTGATTTTATGATGGTGAAGGGACATGTGTCAAAAAATACGAGTGTAGATCATTTAGTGAAATTTTATGATACATTTGATGAAATCAAGCAACATAATTATGATGGTTTGATCATCACCGGTGCGCCGGTAGAACATTTACCATTCGAGGATGTAGATTATTGGAATGAACTTTGTGAAATCATGGAGTGGAGCAAGACACACGTATTCTCTACCATTCATATTTGTTGGGGAGCGCAAGCGGGTTTGTATTATCATTATGGTATTGCAAAAAAATTGTTAGATCATAAGGTGTTTGGTATCTTTCCACAAAGACTATGTGATGAATATAACTTTTTGACCAATGGATTTGATGAAATTCATTTGACACCGCATTCTCGTCATACTGCAATTGATGAAGAGGCGCTTTCTAAAATAGAAACGTTGGAGATCTTAAGTAGATCCAAAGCAACAGGAAGTAACATCATAGCGACGAAAGATTTTCATCAAATCTTTATATTGGGACATTTGGAATATGGAAAAGAAACATTATCACAGGAATATTTTCGTGATTTAGAACAGGGAAAACCAATTCAAATCCCTTATAATTATTTTCCTGAGGATGATCCAGCCAATGGACCGGTGTTTTCATGGAGAAGCCATGCAAACCTCTTGTATCGAAATTGGTTGAATTATGTATATCAAATGACACCATTTGATTTAAATGAGATAGAGGACATATTTCAAGAAAAATAAGCAGGAATGCAGGACAACTCCTGCATTTTCTTGCTATAATAGAATTCAGAGGTGATGAGAGTGGAATATAGAGAGATGAAACATGGAGAACGAGTATCCTTGTTAGGTTTTGGATGTATGCGGTTTCCTATGAAGCAGGATGGTAGTATCGATGAGGAAGAAGCGGAAAAAATGATTGCTTTGGCAATGAAACAAGGTGTGAATTATATCGATACCGCCTTTCCTTATCATAATGGAGAAAGTGAACCGTTTTTAGGAAGAGTCTTGAAACAATATGAACGAAGTTCTTTTTATTTAGCAACCAAGCTTCCTATGTTTAAGATCAAGACCTTACAGGAAGCAAAGGAAATGTTTGAAAATCAATTACAACGTCTGGATACGGAATATTTTGATTTTTATTTATTACATGCAATGAGTAAGGAACGCTTTGATATCGTGAAAGAGCAACATATCATAGATTATTTGGAAGAACAGCAAAAAGCTGGTAGAATCAAAAATCTTGGTTTTTCCTTCCATGATGAATATGAAGTGTTTGAAAGTATGATTCGTTATCGTGATTGGGATTTCTGTCAGATTCAATATAATTATATTGATCGTAATATTCAAGCTGGAGATCGAGGTTATGCTTTATGTAAAGAAAAAGGCGTGCCAATGGTTGTGATGGAACCGATTAAGGGAGGCAATCTTGCATTTTTGCCTAAGGATATCGCTTTAGATTTTAAACAGGTAGACCCAAATGCCAGCGTTTCGTCTTGGGCACTTCGTTGGGTAGGAAGTCATGATAACGTTAAGGTTATTTTAAGTGGAATGTCTACCATGGAGCAGGTGGAAGATAATCTTCATACGTTTGCTTCTTTTAAACCATTGACTGAAAAAGAAGAAATGATAGTGGAAACTGTCGCAGAGAAGATTTTATCTAGAACAAGAAATGGTTGTACCGCTTGTCAATATTGTATGCCTTGTCCTTTTGGAGTCAATATTCCGGGAAACTTCAAGCTATGGAATGAATACGCAAGATATGGTAATCCAGTATCTATCAAACAAAAAAAGGCATCGATGAAGGAAGAGGAAATGGCACAAAATTGTAAAGAATGTGGGCGTTGTGAAACACTTTGTCCTCAACATATCGCAATTAGAGAAGATTTGAAAAAGGTACATGAAGAATTAGGGAATCTATGAAAGAGCAGAAATGCTCTTTTCTTTTCAAAATTGAAGAAGGAACTTATTTTTCGTATTTCAAGAAAAGAAATATGATGGTATAATAAAACAAAGGGGGATATGCATCATGGAACTTAAGAAAAGTCATCACACCTATCTATATGATGTTTATCGAAAAATCATATTATTAGCGATACTAGCACATAGTGGCTATGCCATGTTGTGCTTTATGATTTCGCAACCTTTTTTAGGCGTATATAATATAGGAAGTATGATATTTTACATCATTATGTTGCAATTCGCAAAAAAGCAATTTTTTAAATTGATTGTATCAACCATCCATTTAGAGGTCACCATTTTTGTTGTGGTATCTGTGTTGATTCTAGGATGGGATTCGGGATTTTCAATGCTTTTGATTGCAATGGCATCGCTTGTATATTTTTGTCCTTTTGATCACCCTTGGATCACTTACTTTATAAGTTTATGTGAAGTGTTGGTGTTTATTGTCTTTAAACAAATCACGGATCTGATGCCTTTACCAGAGCCACAATTAGAAGAAACGATGTTGCGTTGGTTTTACTTGTTGAATGCTTTGGCAAGTTTTGCAATCATATTATACGGAGCTTTTATTACGAATATCAATTCTCATATGAGAGAAGAACAATTATGCAAGGAAAATGAAGATTTACAGGCAATTGCTTATTATGATCAATTGACTGGATGTTGGACAAGACATCGCATGTATCATAGCTTAGAGGATGGGTCCATACATCCTAAGTTTATAGCATTAGGAGATGTGGATGATTTTAAAAATATCAATGATCGTTTTGGTCATATGTGTGGAGATGCGATCTTGCTTCAGATTGCCACGATCATAAAGGAACAACTTTTTCAAAAAACAGCCATCATTCGCTGGGGAGGAGAAGAATTTGTTTTCTTATTTGAAGAGGAAGATGAGGTAGATGTATCTTATCAGATCGAATCCATTAGAAAAAGTATCGAAACATATCACTTTCATTATGAAGAGGAAGAGATTCATGTGACAATGACCTTTGGTATTAGCAAAATCGAAAATGATTTAGAATCAGCAATCTATTGCGCTGATCAGAAAATGTATAAAGGAAAAAGGAGCGGAAAGAATCAGCTCCAGTTGTAAAAAGGACAGATGTCCTTTTCTTTTTGTGCGTTTTTAGGTATTTGCCTTACCCGTTTTTTACCCTGTGGATAGACTGATACTAGGGAGTGAATATCTATGACATTACAGGAATGCAAACTGAAAGAAACCGTTGTTGTGTCCTATATAGAAGATTGTGAAATGAAACGAAGATTGCTTGATTTAGGCTTTGTCAAAGGGGCTAGTGTAACGCCGGTATTAAACAGTCCCAGCAAAGGGATGCGAGCTTATTTGATCAAGGGTTGCAAGATAGGTATCAGAAATTCAGAAAGTAGGTATATTCAAGTCATAAAGGAGGAGTGACATGCTGTTCGAAAAAATGATGGAAGTAAATGATGAAATCAATGCATCTTATCAAAAAGAAAAGGAAGGCTATACGATTGCTTTGGTAGGTAATCCTAATGTTGGTAAAAGTACCGTATTCAATGCATTGACAGGAATGCATCAGCATACAGGAAATTGGCCGGGAAAAACGGTAGAGCTTGCGAAAGGAAGCTATGTGCATCATGATATGACACATCATCTGATAGATTTACCAGGGACTTATTCCTTATTGGCTCATTCCAGTGAAGAGGAAGTCACAAGAGATTATATCTGTTTTGAAAAGTGCGATATATGTATGGTGATTTGTGATGCGACATGCTTGCAGCGAAATCTAAATTTAGTATTACAAACGATGGAGATTACGCCTCATGTGATCATGGTTGTCAACTTAATGGATGAAGCAAGAAAAAAACACATTGAAATCGACATCAAAACATTGAAAAAACGATTGGGTATTGAAGTTGTAGCCATGAGTGCGAGAAGTGAGGAAGGCTTCGAGGACTTGAAAAAAGCAGTAGAAATCACTGCTCGTCAGCAAACCCAACAACGTATCGTCTTTCGATATGATCAAGAAATCGAAGACAGTCTGACTGCAATTAGTGATGTGATGATTACAAAAGCAGAAAATAAACGCTTTTTGGCATTAAAGCTTTTAGAACCAAACAAAGAGAAAACACGATTTTATGGACAGATAGAAAATAAGGAAAGCTGTAAAGCTATGGTAATTGAACAAATAAAACGATTAACAGAAAAAGGAATCTATACATCCTTTGAAGATCACATCGTAGAAGCGTTGCATCAAAAGGCAAAGGAAATCAGTGAAGAAAGTATGATCTTCCATAATGCTGCTTATTTACAAAAAGATGAAAAGCTAGATCGTATGTTTACAGATAAACGATGGGGCTTTTTATGGATGATCGTATTGCTATCAGTGATATTCTGGATTACGATATCTGGCGCAAATGTACCAAGTGAGTTTTTAAGTGCCCAGTTTACCTCATTTGAAGCTTGGCTACATCAGCTGTTTCAATCGTGGGGAGTTCATGTTGTCTTAGAAAACTTTGTGATAGATGGCATGGTCAAAACTGCAGGTTGGGTCATTAGTGTAATGTTACCACCTATGGCAATTTTCTTTCCATTGTTCACGATATTAGAAGATTATGGATATCTACCAAGAATTGCGTTTAATTTAGATGGCTTTTTTCAAAAAGCATGTACGTGTGGAAAACAAGCTTTGACCATCTGTATGGGCTTTGGATGTAATGCGGTAGGAGTCAGCGGAGCAAGGATCATAGACTCGCAAAGAGAGCGTTTAATTGCTATCATCACAAATGTTTTCATCCCTTGTAATGGAAGATTTCCCACGCTGATCGCACTCATCACTATGTTTTTTGCCGGTGCATGGCTTGCTCCTTGGGATGGGGTATTATCTACACTTCTGCTTACCGGTGTTATCTTGTTTGGTATCATGCTTACGTTTTTGGTATCCAAGATGTTAAGCAAGACACTATTAAAAGGAATACCAAGCAGTTTTACCTTAGAACTGCCACCGTATCGTAGGCCACAGTTTGGAAAAGTGATTGTCCGTTCTATTTTTGATCGAACCTTATTTGTACTCGGACGTGCGATTTCAGTTGCAATTCCTGCAGGGGCGATCATATGGTTATTGGCAAATGTTACGATACAGGATGTAACGTTGCTTGCAATGATTTCAAATTTTCTAGATCCATTCGCAAGACTGATGGGATTGGATGGTGTCATTTTATTGGCTTTCTTACTTGGCTTTCCGGCAAATGAGATCGTTGTTCCGATCATGATCATGGCTTATATGGCCAGTGGCTCCATGAATGATATCAGTGATTTAAGTGTTTTGAAAACACTCTTTATAGACAACGGTTGGACTTGGGTAACGGCGATATGTACTATGCTATTTTGTCTTGTACACTTTCCATGTGCTACTACGTTATTGACGATCAAAAAAGAAACAAAAAGTTTCAAATGGACAATGCTATCCTTCTTGATTCCGACAGTCTTGGGTGTCATACTTTGTATGAGTGTTCATTTCATAGCACAATTCTTTCTGTGATTAGGTTATCGTGAAAACGATAGCCTTTTTTCTGAGTGCAAATGATATAAATTGAAACGCTGATCAAATTCTAGTATAATGATACATATTTTAGCATTCATTTCTGATTTTTATCATGCAAAATAGAAATGTGATTCATAGAAAAGAATGGTATGATTTATCAATTATGGTGCATGCTTTAAGATAAAGAATACGTAAGGGATGCATTTCAGATGGATGCTGAGATGATAAATAAAAGGAAGGATGGATGTTATGGAGTATATCAAATTATTGGGAATCCTGATCGTTATCATTGGCTTTGCCATGAAATTGGATTCCATTTTGATTATTATGGTTGCGGCAATCGTGACTGCATTGGTTGGTGGTATGGATATCACAATGTTTCTTGAAACGTTAGGAAATAGCTTTGTATCAAATCGAAGTATGTGTATTTTCATTATCGTAATGGTCGTAACTGGAACGTTGGAACGTAATGGATTAAAGCAGGCAGCTGCGGCCTTAATGGGAAAATTCAAAAATGCATCTGCAGGGTTGGTATTGGGCATCTATGGTGTTTTCCGTGTTATCTTTGCGGCATTTAATGTCGGTTTTGGTGGCGTTGCTGGATTTGTGAGGCCAATTGTAATGCCAATGGCAAGTGCTGCTGTAGAAAAAGAAGGGATCAAAATCAGTGAGGATCATTTGGAACAGGTCAAAGGTATGGCAGCTGGTATGGAAAATGTAACTTGGTTTTTCGGTCAAGTGTTGTTTGTCGGAGGAAGCGGAATGCTTTTGGTACAAGGAACGTTGAAGGATCTTGGCTATGCAGTAGAGTTGATCGATTTGGCAAAAGTACAAATTCCTGTCGCCATAGTCGCAACACTGGTGGCGATGATTTATTATTATGTAACCAATAAAAAACTAATGAAACAATATGATAAAAAACAGGAGGAACTATAATGAATGTTTTAGAGTTCTTCCAAAGCGCAGATGTAACGCTAAGCAATAAGTTATTAGAAATGTTATATATCATCATCGGTTTGGTTGCGTTTTATACAGGAATAAAAAATCTAATGGATAAAGAGAATGAAAAAAATATAGGAAGTGCCATCTTTTGGTGTACTTTAGGACTATTGTTTATTCTGGGGAAATGGATTGCGCCATTATGGACAGGTATTCTTGTAATCGTGATGGTACTTCCAGCGATATTAAAACAGGTAGGTACAGGAATCATGGATGTACCGAAACTAGAAGAGATGGAACAAAACTTCCAAAAAATAGGTATGAAAATATTCATCCCAGCTTTATGTATTGGGGTATTTGCTTTGATATTTGCCTTATGGACAGATATCAATTCTTTGGTTGGAATTGGTGTCGGTGTTTTATTGGCTGTTCTTATTTTGATGGGATACTCCCGTAAAAATAAACCGAAGGTTTTTATGAATGATGCGAGAAGAATGTTGGATATCGTAGGTCCATTGTCAATGCTTCCGATACTTTTAGCTGCATTAGGTGCGATATTTACAGCAGCAGGTGTTGGAGAAGTTATCAGTAGCATGGTATCTAATGTCATTCCTGAAGGGAATGTGACCGTTGGAATCATTGTGTATGCCGTTGGCATGGCATTGTTTACCATGATCATGGGCAATGCTTTTGCGGCAATTACGGTAATGACCGTTGGAATCGGTGCTCCGTTTGTTTTGGCTTTGGGAGCTGATCCTGTATTGATAGGAAGTCTTGCGTTAACATGTGGATTCTGTGGAACCTTATGTACGCCGATGGCAGCAAACTTCAATATCGTGCCTGTAGCTATTTTAGAAATGAAGGATAAAAACCTAGTAATCAAAAAACAGGTATTGATTGCTTTGATCATGTTGGTATTTCAAATCTGTTATATGATCATGATGAGTTAATTAGAAAGTGAGGATTATTTATGAAAGTATTGGTAACCGGATTTGATCCATTTGGTGGTGAGAGCATCAATCCTGCTTATGAAGCGGTGAAGGCATTACCAGATGAAATTCTAGGTGCTCAAGTTATTAAAATCGAGATTCCTACAGTGTTTGATGATGCGCCAAAAGCAGTTGAAACGGCAATTGAAGTATATCATCCTGACATTGTATTATGTGTTGGGCAAGCAGGTGGAAGAACACATATCACTCCTGAATTTGTCGGAATCAACTTTAAAGATGCAAGAATTCCGGATAATTTAGGAAAACAACCATTGAATGAAAAAATTGCGGAAGATGGAGATACTGCGTATTTTAGTAAACATCCCGTGAAAGCAATGGTACAGAAATTAAAGGATCATGGTATTCCTGCGGCGGTTTCTTATAGTGCTGGTACATATGTTTGTAATGATGTAATGTATTCCTTGTTATATATGATCGATAAGAAATACCTAAATATCCGTGGTGGTTTTGTTCATGTGCCTTATGATACCAGTCAAGCTGCTATGTTAAGTGCAAGTACACCAAGTATGCCAATCACGATGATCGCTGAAGGATTGAAACTTGCAATTGAAGCGATTATTGAAAACGATGAGGATATCGTGATACAGGGTGGTACAACGCACTAATGTCAAAGCAATTGAATTGTGAAGTCATAGAACTGAAAGAAGATCGTATATTTCTTGGTTTGAAAAAAACGGTGTGTGAAACAACCATGTTCAAGGATGCACAAAAGCTTGCGAAAGACTATGCAACCATGAAAACAAGGATAACGCATTTATGTCATCCGGTACACACAGCACTTATCACATTTTCGAAAAAAGACAATGGGGAATTTGATTGTTTTATGGGGGATGAGGTTCATTTCATAGATAAATCAGAAGATCCAATGCAATATATCGTTCTTTCAAAAGGTACTTGTATGGCAAAGGTCAAGGTGCGTGTAGGGTCACAAATGACATTATCTTATAGGGTTGCTGGAATTCGAAAACAGTTTTATACCAAATGGTTAAAGTTGCATGGATATGTCAGCGCATCACCGTTTGAGGATATGGAATTGTATCATTATCGAAGAAGAAAATTCCGAAAATCAACAAAAATGGTTATGGAATTATATTTCTTTATACAAAAGAAAGAAACAAAGAAAAACTCACAAGGATGATGTGAGTTTATCTTTATAGAAATAAAAAAAGCTGCAGGTAATCCGGCAGCTTTTCAAGATTAAGGACGTTTAACGATAACAGCTGTTCCTTGTCCTCCACCAATACATAGAGAAGCAAGACCTGTTTTTGCATCACGTTTGATCATTTCGTGAATCAATGTAACTAAAATACGGTTACCAGAAGCACCTACAGGGTGACCAAGAGCGATAGCTCCACCATTTACGTTTGTTTTTGCTAAGAATGCTTCACGATCGATACCATGTTCTTCTACCAATTCGTGGATAACACCTAATGACTGAGCAGCGAATGCTTCGTTTAATTCAACCAATTCAATTTCATCTAATTTCAAACCTGCATAGTTCAATGCATTGCGAATTGCAGGAGTAGGACCAAGACCCATAGTCAATGGATCAACACCACCTTGACCGATACCGACAACTTCACAGATTGGAGTAAGGTTGTATTTTGCAACTGCATCTTCACTTGCTAATAACACAAAGCTTGCACCATCATTGATTCCTGAAGCATTGGCTGCTGTAACAGTACCATCTTTGATAAATGCTGGACGTAATTTAGCCATTTTTTCTGGAGTTGATTTACGGTTAGGGTGTTCATCTGTATCAAATGTGATCGTTTCTTTACGTAATTTTACTTCAACAGGAACGATTTCATCTTTGAAGCGTCCGCTGTCAACTGCAGCGATTGCTTTCTGCTGAGAAGCATATCCGAATTCATCTTGCATTTCACGAGTGATACCATATTTAGCTGCAATATTTTCAGCAGTAACACCCATGTGAATTCCGTTCATTGCATCAGTCAAAGCATCATAGATCATGTGGTCTACTACTTTGAAGTCTCCCATTTTATTTCCTGTACGAGTATTTGCAGGGATTAAATAAGGAGCACCGGACATAGATTCTACACCACCAGCAACAACGATGTCGTTGAATCCGGTCTGGATAGACATAACGCCTTCCATTACAGTTCTTAAACCAGAACCACAAACCATGTTCACGGAGTGAGCACATACAGATTCAGGAATACCAGCAGCTAAGCTGACCTGACGACCGATATTCTGCCCCAATCCAGCACTTAATACATTACCGCAAAGTAATTCATCAACGTTTTCTGGAGCTACATGAGCATCTTCCAACAACGCTTTTACAACTGTGGCACCTAAGTCAACTGCTTTTACAGTTGTCAAAGATCCAAGAAAACTACCGATTGCGCTACGTTTTGCGCTGACTACATACGTTTTTTTCATTTTCTCTACCTGTCTTTCTTTCTTTTTTTGATGGTCAGGGATCGCCTGACCCATACAGAAACATGATAAAGGAAAGTAGGCCTTTTGTCAACCACTTGTGAAAAAATTATTAAGTGCAAAAAGTTTAATATTTCCCATTTTTCACGAAAGAAAAGGGAATTGGAGCATTCCATTCCCTTGTTGTTTTCGGTTAAGGTCGTTTGATGATGACAGCCGCTCCTTGTCCTCCACCGATACATAGAGAAGCAAGACCGACCTTGAGATCACGTTTTTGCATTTCATGCAATAGGGTAACTAAAATACGATTGCCTGAAGCACCGACAGGATGACCCAAAGCAATGGCCCCACCATTGACATTTGTTTTTTCCAGGAAAGCTTGGCGATCCATACCAGTAGCTTCTTCTAATTCGTGAATGACACCAAGAGATTGAGCTGCAAAGGCTTCATTTAATTCTACCAATTGCATGTCTTCAATGCTCATGTTCGCATAACGAAGGGCATTTAAAATAGCAGGTGTTGGACCTAATCCCATCACACGTGGATCAACGCCACCTTGACCAAAGCCGATGACTTCAGCAAGTGGAGTTAAATTGTACTTTTCTATTGCATCTTCACTGGCGATGATTGTGAAACTTGCACCATCATTGATTCCGGATGCATTGGCTGCAGTAACAGTTCCATCAGGTGTAAAGGCAGGGCGAAGTTTTGCCATTTTCTCAGGTGTAGAAGTACGATTCGGATGTTCATCGGTATCAAAGATCGTAACACTTCCTTTTTTGCCAGGAACCTCTACAGGAACGATTTCGTCTTTGAAACGTCCACTATCGATGGCTGCGATTGCTTTTTGTTGAGATGCAAATGCGAATGCATCTTGTTCCTCTCTTGTAATGCCGTATTTTTTCGCAATATTATCGGCAGTGACTCCCATATGAATATCATACATACCATCGGTCAAACCATCATGTAGCATCGCATCAACCATAGTAAGATCTCCCATCTTTACACCGTTACGAACTTTGCTAGGAACAAGATAAGGAGCGTTGGTCATGGATTCTACACCACCAGCGACAAAGATATCACCAAATCCACATTGGATCCTCATGGTTGCTTCCATAACGGCTTTTAAACCAGAGCCACATAACATATTAATGCTTTGTGCACAAACTTCGACCGGGACACCTGCGGCAATACTGACTTGACGTCCGATGTTTTGACCAAGACCTGCGGCGATGACATTTCCTACGATGACTTCATCGATGGTTTCAGGAGCGATGCCTGCTTGTGAAATGGCTTCTTTTAATACGGTTGCACCTAAATTCACAAGGTTGACATTGGTCAAACCTCCCATAAAACTGCCGATGGCACTACGCTTAGCGGCAACGATATATGCTTTTTTCATAAAATATTCCTCACTTTCTTTTGTTTCAGTGTAAGGGGTAATCGAAGGAATGTCAACCCACTAAATAAAAAATTCACAAGCAAGAATTACTCGTGAAGAAACAAGAAAAATGAACTTGTGAAAAAATCCTCAAATAATTGTTAAAAAAATAACAAAGTTATTGACGTGAAGAAAAAATAGTTCTAAAATTAAAGGTAGGATTGCGCTTATCTGTCAAGGATAACGCCCGATATGCCAAAAATTGGCTGAAAAAGGAAATCCTATTGTTCAAGAAAATTAAGGAGAGGAGAACACTTATGGACTTCATGTTAACAGAACAACAACAAATGATGAAGAAGCTATTCGCTGAGTTTGCTGAAAAAGATGTAAAACCTCTTGCAGCAGAAGTCGACGAAGACGAACGTTTCCCACGTGAAAACGTTGAAAAGATGAGAGAATGCAAGATGCTTGGTATTCCATTCCCAAGAGAATACGGCGGAGCAGGTGCTGATTACCTGTGCTACATCCTTGCAGTAGAAGAATTGAGTAAGAAATGTGCAACAACTGGTGTAGTATTATCTGCTCATACATCTTTAGGAACATGGCCAATCTTCGCATATGGTACAGAAGAACAGAAAAACAGATATCTGCCTGATTTATGCAGTGGAAAAAAATTGGCAGCATTCGGTTTGACAGAACCTAATGCAGGTACTGATGCTGCTGGTCAGCAGACAACTGCAGTAAAAGATGGGGATGATTATATCTTAAATGGTACAAAAATCTTTATCACAAATGCTGGTGAAGCAGATGTATATGTCATCTTCGCTATGACAGACAAGACAAAGGGAACACATGGTATCTCTGCATTTATCGTAGATAAAGGTACACCTGGATTTACTGTTGGACAGCACGAAAAGAAATTAGGTATTCGTGGTAGTGCAACAAGTGAATTGATCTTCAATAATGTACGTCTTTCTAAAGATCAGTTATTAGGTCAGGAAGGTAAAGGCTTTAAGGTTGCCATGACTACACTAGATGGTGGACGTATTGGTATTGCTGCTCAAGCTCTTGGTATTGCACAGGGTGCAATCGATGAAGTTGTTCCTTATGTGAAATCACGTAAACAGTTCGGTCGTCCTATTGCAAAATTCCAGAATACACAGTTCCAACTTGCTGATATGCAGGTAAAAACTGATGCTGCAAGACTATTGGTTTACCAAGCTGCAATGGCAAAAGAAAAAGGTCAGCCTTATACTTATTTAGCTGCAGAAGCAAAATTATTCGCTGCAGAAGTTGCTATGGAAGTAACAACAAAAGCTATCCAATTGATGGGTGGATATGGTTATACTCGTGATTACCCAGTAGAAAGAATGTTCCGTGATGCTAAGATCACAGAAATCTATGAAGGTACTTCTGAAGTACAGCGTATGGTTGTTTCTGGCCAGATGTTGAAATAATAAAGGAAAGGAAGAAGAACATGAAAATTATCGCTCTTGTGAAACAGGTACCGGATTCAACAGAAATCCGTGTAGATAAAGTAACTGGTACATTGATTCGTGCCGGTGTTCCAAGTATCATCAATCCAGACGACTTGGCTGGTGTAGAAGAAGCTTTAAAAATCAAAGAAACAAAAGATGATGTAACTGTTACAGTTATTTCTATGGGACCTCCACAGGCTAGTGGAATGTTAAAAGAATTGCTAGCTCGTGGTGTTGATGAAGTTGTATTGATTACAGATCGTGCTTTTGCTGGTGCAGATACTTGTGCTACTTCAAGCACTTTAGCTGCTGCTATTGAAAAAGTAGGTTATGATTTGATCATCGCTGGACGTCAGGCAATCGATGGAGATACTGCTCAGGTAGGACCTCAGACTGCAGAACGTCTTGATATTCCACAGGTAACTTATGTCGATAAAATTATTGATATCAATGATAAGACGATCACAGTAAGAAAATCATTGGAAGAAAGTGAAGAAATCATCGAAGCAAAACTTCCATGTCTGTTAACTACATTAAGTGGTATGAACACTCCTCGTTACATGAACTGTAATGATATCGTTGACTCTTTCAATAAAGAAGTTAAGATCATGACTTTCAACGATTTGGGCATCGATGCAAGCAAAGTTGGTCTTGCAGGTTCTCCAACAAAAGTACATCACACATTTACAAAAGATGTTACTGCTGAAACAGAAACTTACGAACTGCCAGCTGCTGAAGCTGCAAAATTGATTGCTAAGACATTAAAAGAAAAGCAGATCATTACGAAATAGGAGGAGAATACAATGGCTAAATTTGAAGGATACAAAGATATTTACGTATTCGTTGAACAAAGAAACGGCGTGATCGCCAATGTTGGATACGAATTGATTTCTGAAGCTAGAAAATTGGTTGCATCCATTCCTCACATGGGATTCCAGGTTGTTGGTGTATTATTAGGACATAACATCAAGGATCAGGCTCAGGATGTTATTGCACATGGTGCTGATAAAGTAATCGTTGCTGATGACGCTATGTTGGAAGGATACTCTACTCAGTTTTATGCTGATACATTAACTCAGATCATCAATACATTTAAACCAGATAGCTTCTTAACTGGAGCTACTGTACTTGGACGTGATTTAGCACCACGTGTTGCTGCACGTTTGAATGCTGGTTTAACTGCCGATGCTACAAAAATCGAAATGGACCCTGAAAAGGAAGATGAAGCATTATTGCTAGTAACTCGTCCTACTTTCGGTGGTAACTTATTTGGTACTATCATTTGTCCGGACACTCGTCCACAGATGGCTACGATTCGTCCAAACGTATTCAGTATGGATCCAGTAGATGCTTCAAGAACTGGTGAAGTAATCGAATTTACACCTGAATTCGCTGACAAAGACGCTAAAGTTATCGTGAAAGAAACGATTGCTAAAGTCGTAGAAGGTATTGATATTACAAAATGTGATATTCTTGTTGGCGCAGGACGTGGTGCTGAAGATTGCTTAGACATGGTACAGGCTGTTGCTGAAGAATTAGGTGGAGCAATGTGTGCTAGTCGTGCAGTTGTTGATGATGGATTTGTAAACAAAGACATCCAGGTTGGTCAGACTGGTAAAACAGTTCGTCCAAGTTTGTATATTGCATGTGGTATCTCTGGTGCTTGTCAGCACGTAGCAGGTATGGAAAAATCAGATATGATCATTGCTATCAATCGTGACCCACAAGCTGAAATCTTCAGTATTTCAAACATGGGCTTTGTTGGTGATGTAAAAGAAATTCTTCCATTATTAAAAGAAGAAATCATCGCTGCGAAAAAAGCGTAGTAGTTATGTAAAAGGCAGCGCAGGTATTACGCTGTCCTTTTGTTACAATAAAATAGAAAAGGAGATCTGAAACATGAAAAAAGTTGGAGTAATCGGCGCAGGAACAATGGGCCAGGGTATCGCTAATGCATTCGCTACAAATGGTTATGATGTAACAGTTTGTGACATCAAACTAGAATGGGCACAGGGCGGTATCGACAAAATCGCTAAAAAATTAGACAAGCTAGTTTCAAGAGAAAAAATGACTGCAGAAGCTGCTGCAGAAATCAAAGGAAACTTAAAAGCAGGAGAATACAAGGATTTAGCAGACTGTGATTTGGTAGTAGAGGCTGTTCTAGAAATCATGGAAACGAAAAAAGAATTGTTCTCAACCTTAGATGAAATCTGTAAAGATAGCTGTATCTTCGGTACAAACACATCTTCTTTATCAGTAACTGAAATCGCAAAAGGTATCAAACACAATGTAATCGGTATGCATTTCTTCAACCCAGCAGATCGTATGAAGTTGGTTGAAGTTATCTCTGGTATCAACACACCAGCAGAAACAAAAGATGCTATCATCGAAATCAGCAAGTCTTTAGGAAAAACTCCTGTAGAAGTCGCAGAAGGTCCAGGATTTGTTGTTAACAGAATCTTAGTTCCAATGATCAATGAAGCTGCATTCATTCTTCAAGAAGGTATTGCTTCTGTAGAAGATATTGATACTGCTATGAAACTTGGCGCAAACCATCCTATGGGACCTCTTGCATTAGGTGACTTAATTGGTCTTGATATCGTTGTCGCAATCATGGATGTATTATTCAATGAAACTCATGATTCTAAATATCGTTGCTGTACATTGCTAAGAAAAATGGTTCGTGGCGGTAAATTAGGACAGAAAACTGGTATCGGATTCTACGATTACAACAAATAAGCTTTTATCAAACATGTATAAGTGAATCTATAATTTCACATGAATTCCATTGAAATTGTGGATTCACTTTTTTAAAAAATAACAATAGAAAGGACTATATAAAATGGAAACAATTTTATTAACTGTAGAAGGTCATGTCGCAACAATTACGATCAATAGACCAAAAGCATTGAATGCATTAAGTACTGCTGTTTTAACAGAATTAAACGAAGCTTTAAATGAAGTTGATGCAAATAAAGATGTCTATGCATTGGTCATCACAGGTGCTGGTGAAAAATCATTCGTAGCCGGTGCGGATATTGCTGAAATGAAAGATAAATCAGTAGAAGAAGCTGCTGTTTATGGTAAATTCGGAAATGAAGTATTCCGTAAAATTGAAACTTTCCGTTGTCCGGTCATCGCCGCTGTAAATGGTTTTGCACTTGGCGGTGGTTGTGAATTGGCTATGAGCTGTGATATTCGTATCGCTAGTGAAAATGCTGTATTCGGGCAGCCTGAAGTTGGTTTGGGAATCACTCCGGGATTTGGTGGAACACAGCGTCTTGCTAGAACTGTCGGAGTAGGAATTGCGAAAGAAATGATCTATACTGCACGTAATATCAAAGCTGATCGTGCATTGGCAATTGGTTTGGTAAACAATGTGGTAGCTGCAGAAGAATTGATGCCAACTGTTATGAAAATGGCAAATGGCATTGCTAAAAATGCTCCAATTGCAGTTGCATACTCTAAAAAAGCAATTAACAATGGTCTTCAGACAGATATCGATGGTGGTATTGCAATCGAGGTAGAAGAATTCTCTAACTGTTTTGCTACAGAAGATCAGACTTATGGTATGACTTGCTTCTTAGAAAAAACAAAAGAAAAAACATTCTCTAATAAATAAGTCGTTACTTACATCAAGGCTTATCATTTCCTTTTCTTCGGTGCATATGATACACTGAGTTTAGAAAATGATGAAAAGGAGGTAAAGGAATTTGAGTAAAGTAATTAGCCTAGAACAGGCAGTTTCTATGATTCCAGATGGCGCTGCAATCGGAATCGGTGGTTTTATCGGATGTGGACATCCACAAGAGTTTTCTGTAGGTATTGAGGAATCCTTTTTAAAGACTGGTCATCCAAATAATCTAACGATCATGTTCTCCGCTGGAATCGGTGATGGAACAGATAAACTTGGATTAAACAAGTTAGGACATGAAGGATTGTTGAAACGTATCATCGGTGGACATTGGGGATTGATTCCAAAGCTACAAAAAATGGTATTTGAAAATAAAGTGGAAGGATATAATCTTCCATTAGGTACCATTTCCTTAATGTTCCGTGATATCGCAGGTCATCGTCCTGGTACTTTTACAAAAATCGGTTTAAAGACTTTTGTAGATCCTCGTATTGAAGGGGCTAAAATGAATGAACGTTCAAAAGAGGACCTTGTAGAGGTAGTGGATCTTCATGGTGAAGAATGGCTACTTTATAAGTCTTTCCCATTAAACGTTGCTTTGATTCGTGCTACTTATTGTGATGAGGATGGAAATGCTACCATGGAAAAAGAAGCGGCTACTTTAGATTCTTTATCTATTGCACAGGCTGCGAAAAATTCCGGTGGTATCGTATTGTTACAGGTGGAGAAGGTTGTAAAAAACGGAACGCTTGATCCTCGTAAGGTTAAGATTCCTGGTATTTACGTGGATGGTATCGTCGTATCTCGTCCAGAGAACCACATGCAGACTTATGCGGAACAATATAATCCTGCTTTGAGTGGTGAAGTTAAGGTTCCGGTGGATTCTATTGCACCTATGGCATTGAATGAACGTAAGGTCATTTGTCGTCGTGCTGCTATGGATCTGGATCCAGCATCTATTATCAATCTTGGAATCGGTATGCCAGAAGGTATTGCCAATGTTGCCAATGAAGAAGGTTTACCTGGATTGAAGTTAACAGTAGAAGCTGGTGGTATCGGTGGAGTTCCGAATGCTGGAACTGCTTTTGGTACATGTACCAATCCTGATGCAATCATTGATCAGCCTTATCAGTTTGATTTCTATGATGGTGGTGGACTAGGTCAGGCATTTTTAGGTTTGGCTGAATGTGACCGCTATGGAAACATCAATGTTTCTCGTTTTGGACCAAAGATCGCAGGTTGTGGTGGATTTATTAATATTACGCAAACCTCACCGATCGTTGTATATTGTGGAACATTTACTGCCGGTGGATTAAAGGTTGAAGTCAAAGATGGTAAATTGAATATTCTTCAAGAAGGTCGTGTAAAGAAATTCAAACAAGATGTGGAACAAATCACATTCTCAGCTGAATATGCGAAAGAAACAGGACAGAAGGTTTTATATATCACAGAACGTGCTGTATTTGAATTGTTGGATGGTGTATTGACCTTAACAGAAATTGCTCCGGGTGTTGATCTTGAAAAAGATGTACTTGGACAAATGGAATTTAAGCCTGCAATCGCAGATGATCTGAAGTTGATGGATGAGCGTCTATTCAAACCTGAAATCATGGGATTGTTAGAAAAATAAGGGTCAGAAATGATCCTTTTTTCAATTATGCCATGAAGATAGCCAACTTTTCCGAAACGATTTACAAATGAAGGGTATTTGATATAATAAAACTGTAAAGAGGCGTATCACACTTGATGAGAGTGTTGATATAGATCATTTTGGGAAGAGCTGGTGGAGATTCCCCTTATCTTAGAGATCAGCTTGTAAGAAATGATCAGTTGGTCATCGTTTCGTGGAAGCATGTTGGTAGTGGAATAGGTAATATTGTAGTAGTAGCATAGCAGGTAGTAAATATAATGGAGAAACGTTGATCAGCGAAAGAGATGCAATTGGCAAATGAGTCGATTGTGTCTTTTTTTTCTATCTGATATGGTTGTTTTTTCATTGTTGCGGTATAATGGATGAAAAAGAATAGGAGTGAAAGAAATGATAAGTTTTAGAAATGATTATAGTGAGGGCGCTTGTCCTGAAATATTAGAAGCAATGGTGAAGTCCAATGAGGTACAACATGTAGGCTATGGTGAAGATGAGTGTTGTGAAGCAGCAAAAAAAGCGATAAAAAAGGTATTACAATATGATGCTTGTGATATTCATTTTCTTGTAGGAGGGACACAAGCCAATTTAACTGTGATTTCCTCTATTCTTCGTCCTTATGAAGCCGTGATTGCAGTAGATAGCGGACATATCAATGTACATGAAACAGGATCGATCGAAGCAACTGGACATAAGGTCGTGATTGCCGAAGGGAAAGATGGTTTATTAACGGTTGAAGGAATACGAAAAGCAGTAGAACAACATGAAGATGAGCATATGGTCAAACCGGCAATGATCTATATCTCTAATGCGACGGAAATTGGCACCATCTATCATAAAAAAGAGCTACAAGCATTACGTGAGGTTTGTGATGAGCTTGGATTGTATTTGTTTATGGATGGTGCACGTCTTGGTGCGGCATTAAGTGCAGAAGACAATGATGTAGAATTTGACGATTTATGTAAGTATTGTGATGTGTTTTATATCGGTGGAACCAAGAATGGAGCGTTGTTCGGTGAAGCAGTGGTCATCGTTCATGATGAATTAAAAAAGAATTTTCGTTATATGATCAAACAACGTGGAGGTATGCTTGCGAAAGGATGGCTATTAGGTACTCAGTTTCAGGTGTTATTTGAACAGGGCTTATACTTGTCCAGTGCACTTCATGCCAATCGATTAGCACAAAAAATGCAAAAAGCTATGTTAGATTTAAAGATTCCTATGTTTATTCAAACAACGACGAATCAGATTTTTCCGATCTTAAAGCAAAATATCATTGAAAAACTTCAAACATCATATGCATTTCAAGTATGGGAGAAATTGGATGATGCAACTACCGCAATGCGTTTTGTGACCTCTTGGGCAACCAAAGAGGAGGATGTTGATGCATTCATTGAGGATTTACGTATGTTGATGAGGGAAGAGTAGGATGGAGAAAAAATATTTTTTCTTTGATATCGATGGTACACTAACCGGTATTCAACATCATGGTCTTGTATTGGAAAGTACCAAACAAGCCGTAAGCATAGCGAAAGAAAAAGGACATTTTTTAGCGATTGCGACAGGAAGACCATATTATTTTGCGAAAGAAATAGCGAAAGAGGTGGGAATAGAGCATTTGGTTTGTAATGGTGGAAATGATTTATATATCCAACATCGCTGTATCAAGCATGAGCCATTAGACCATACACTATGTATGGAAGTAATCAAAGAATGTATGGATAAGGGAATCAGTTTTTGTGTTTCGATCGATGACTCTACGAAACGTTTTACCCATACAAAACAATTTGTAAAAGATCTTCATGGAGATCATTTTATTGGGGAGCTTCAAGTGATGCAACATCTGGATTATCAACAATTTGATCAAATTGAACGTATCATCATTGCATTACCAAAAGGTATGGAAGAAACAATGAGCGCATTTCAGAAATATGGAATGCCAATGAGATATCATGAGAATTCTTGTATTCTTGAGCCGGATCATAAAGATGAGGGAATCGTGGCAATGATGGATATCCTGCAACAGCCAATGGATCATGTCGTTGTGTTTGGTGATAGTAGAAATGATATTGGTATGTTTCAAAAAGCACCATTTTCCATCGCAATGGGAAATGCCATAGAGGATATAAAACAACTTTCCGATTATGTGACCTTGGATTGTGATCATGATGGTATTTATCATGCCATGAAGCATTTTCATTGGATTTGATATGGAAACGATCACAGGCTATTTGATTCGTTATCATCGATTGAAACAGAATCTTTCTCAAGAAGGGCTTTGTAAAGGGATTTGTGTGGTTTCCTACCTCAGTAAGATCGAACAAGGAAAAGTATGTGCAGATCCAGAAATTATACATGCACTTTGGAAACGTCTACAAATAACATATGAAGATGATCCCACATTCTTACATCAATATCGTCAAATGTTTCATATCTATTTTGAAAATTGGCTACTTAGAATTCCACAAGATAGTAATGTGCAACAAATTCGTAGGCAACATGATAAGCTGATATCATCCCCATTATGTTTATATGTTTCTCTATTTGAACTTTATGAAACAAAAGAGCTAGACAAACGAAAAAAGATCTTACAGGAGCTGTCTGAATTTGAAACATATATGGAGGAAGCTCAATCCTTTTTATATCATTTGGCTTATTTTGATCATGATGTTTTTGAGGAACAAATCGATCATTTAAAGAAAGCAAGTAGAATACAAGCTTGTAGTATTTCCTATTTATATCTTGGAAATTGTTGCTTTGTGAAAGGGTCCTATAGCGAATCCTTGGAATATTTTCAAAAGGCGTTATTATTGGGTAATGAGGAAGGAATGTTTCAAATTAGTACCAATGCGTTGTTGATGATAGGAAATTGTTATTCTAACTTAGGTGTAGAACAATTGATGCTACGCTATTATAAAAAGGCAATGTTGGCAGCACGTGCCATACAAGATGAACATACGTTAAAAGCGGTATATTATAATTTAGGAGCGACCTATCAATGTTGGAGAAAAAATGAAGAAGCGATTTTGTATTTAGAAAAAGCAATGGATGAAGATGATCCTTATCAATGCTTTATGATCTATCACAAATTGGCACTTGCCTATGAAGAACTTGGAAGAATTCAAGAGGGTAGAGAAATACTTCATAAAATGGAGAAAATCTATCAGCCTGATTTTTCTAAAGAAACAAGACTTTTGTATGAGTTTGTATGCCTTCGTTATGAAAAGGATCCGATCACAAATCCACATTACCAAGAAGTATTAGAAGATATTTGTTTCAAATATTATCCTTTTATTCATCATGGCATCATGCTACAACACAGTCAATATTTGATAGAAGTATATGTACATCAAAGAAGATATAAAGATGCGATGCAGTTGATGAAATTGAGTAATAAAAAGGATTTTCCTTTAGATGGCATATAAAATAACACTAAGCTCTATATTTGAGTGTATATTTTCTCAAATATAGGGTGTTTTTATTTACTAAAATCTTCTGTATACTATATACGACAGGAGTGATGTAAATGAAACAAACATTATGGAGCCACGATTTCAGTATCATAACCATAGGGACATTGATCAGTGCCATAGGTGGAGTCGCCATGAATTTTGCTTTTTCTATTGTAGTCTTTGATCAAACAAGTAGTACGATGTTAACAGGTATCTTTTCAGCTATCTCTTTTATTCCTTCGATCATACTTCCGATCATTGCCGCACCCTATGTGGATCGTTGTTCCAGAAAAAAACTAATCGTAAGGATTGATGCAGGAAACGGTGGTTTATTCCTACTGTTCGCTTTATTTTTGATGAATCACGATTTTTCTTACCTTTCTTATCTTTTGTTTTCCTTTGTGACAGGTTGTAGTAATGCTGTTTATTCTCTCGCATATCAAGCATTATATCCAGATTTGATACCAAAAGGTTTTGCGCAAAAAGGATATGCGATTTCATCCATGATTTATCCAAGTGTTTCTGCTCTTTTTACACCAATTGCATCTATGATCTATATCCATTATGGGGTCGCTATGATTTGTGTTTTACAAGGGGTGCTGTTGTTAGGGGCATCATTTTTTGAAAAGATGATTCGTTTTAAAGAAATCAAATCACAAAAATTGAGCCACTTTTCTTTTAAAGAATATCGCAATGATTTCATTCAAGGATTTCAGTATTTGAAAAAAGAGAAAGGTATTCGTAATATTTATACTTATATGGCGATTACCAATGCCACAGGTAATGGTGTCAATATGATGACAATGGCGATGTTTCAATCCTCACATGTGTTAACGACAACGATGTATGCGTTATTGACAACAGCGGAAACCCTAGGTAGAATGATAGGAGGAATCGTTCATTATTTTATCAAAATACCTTACCAAAAACGCTATACCGTTGCATTGCGTGTATATGAAATCTATCAATTATTGGATTGTTCCTTGTTGTTGATTGCTTATCCATTGATGATGATCAATCGATTTCTTGCAGGTTTTCTTGGTGTGAATTCATTGAATATCAGAGAATCTAGTACACAAAGCTATTTACCGACTGAGATGAGAGCAAGAGTATCAGCATTTTTCAATGTATTTGTAAGCCTTGGTGTCATGTTGGTACAATTATTGACTGGGGCACTAGGGGAATTGTTTTCCTATCAAACAGTAGCGGTCGGCTTATCTGTTAGTTGTATGGTATTCATTTATGTGATTGTGATTCGAAATCAAAAAGAAATCAAAATGATATTTAATCGTGAAGTATGATGTCATAAGGAAGAAGGATATAAGATGAGAGTAAATCAATATGCGATAGGACAGATAGAAGATGAAAAATTAAAATTTGCGGTCATGATTTGTACGTATCAAAAGAAGCTAGTTTTTGTTCAACATAAGCTTAGAAGTACATTAGAATTTCCCGGTGGGCATAGAGAGCAACAAGAGTTGATACAGCATTGTGCCAAAAGGGAGTTATGGGAAGAAACAGGAGCTTTAAACTTTGTGTTAACACCACAATGTATTTATGGTGTGAAACAAGAACATGAAGAAGAAAGTTATGGGATGTTATATACTGGAGAAATCTTTGAATTTGAAGATATCCCGAGTGTTAGTGAGATCAAAGCACGATTTTTATTGGATACACTGCCAACTCATTGGACCTATCCTCAAATACAACCCTATCTTTATGAATTTATAAAAAAATAGAAAAAAGCAATGAGTACAAGAGATTGTCTTAACTCATTGCTTTATTTCTGTAGTAGGAAGGGAATAGCGTAAGGTAATTCCTGTTCCCAACTTGCTTCGTTATGCTTACCTTTGACATGTTGAAAAGGAAACACAGTCACATCTTTTTGTATCAAGGCATTGGTGATATATAAATTTCTTTGGGTACCATAAGACAATGCCGTTTTTGATCGAAATTCGTCGCTTCCCCAGGAAATGAATACTCTACTTTCTGCTAGCTTGCATTCCTTAAGATCCTGTTTGATATCCTCCATAACAGGATAAAGAAAACTAGAGAAGCATCCGGCCATAGAAAAGGTGCTGTTATGACGAAGGATAGTGTATAGTGCCATTAATCCACCCATGCTGCTTCCTGCAATGCCTGTATGCAAACGTGTTTTCTTTGTTCGATAATGTTTATCGATCCATGGCTTCAGCTCTTCCACTACCCAATCCATGAGCATAGCACCTCTTCCTTCGATGTGTCCGATATATGCATCCTCAAAGTCATATGGTGAGAATTCCTCTAATCGTTTATTTCCTTCATGGTTGCATTCGATACCGACAACAATGAGTTGCGTATCTGTTTGATCCAGGTAGTCCTTTAAGCCCCAACTTTTTCCATAGGTGGCATCTTCATTAGAAAACAAATTATGTCCATCGTACATATAAAAGACCGGGTATTTCTTACGTCCCTTTTCATATCCCTTTGGTGTATAAATATGAAGGGTACGCATTGTATCAAAACATGACATGTAGATTTCCTTTTTTTCTACCATTTCGATCACCTCAAATTTCTGTTTGGTAGTAATTATATCATAAAAATTAGCATCGTGTTATAATGAAATCAGGAGATGGTGAAAATGATGATCGTAGGGTATGTGTTTGCTTTGTTTATCATGATATATTACATCTATAGACCTCATCTGAATGCATTTACGACTCTTGGATGGAAGACATGTTCTTCTCTATGTTTTTTAACCATTGGCATCTTGTGGATGCTTATGAATCATCATACGTTTGGAACATGGATGGTAGTAGGACTTTTTATGGGTCTTATGGGAGATGTCTTTTTAAATCTTACCCCTTGTTATCCAAAGAAAGAAACGCTATGGTTTCTAATGGGATTGGGAAGCTTTTTGATAGGCCATCTGGCATATGTATATGCGCTATATCGTACTTCTATTCTTTATAGTGTGCTTTTGATCATCGGATGTGCCTTTGTTTCCTTTATTCTTTTGTTGTTTCTTCAAAGAAAGAACTTTATTTCACTTCAGGAAATGTTTTTACCGGCATTTGTGTATGCGACAGTGATTTTGTTTTTTGAAATGCAATGCTTAGTTTGGTTATTTGATCAAATACAGGTGTTTACGATCGTATTGAATATCGGTTCCATGCTTTTTGTGCTAAGTGATTTGATATTATTGTTTATATTGTTTGGCGATAAAGATACTAAGACTATGACAAGAATGAATTTAACTACCTATTATCTTGCGCAAATGTGTCTTGCGACAACCATTTTATTATACAAAGCATAGGAATTGTAGGATACACCATACTATGGTATAGTGAATACAAGAGGTGATTCCTATGAAAAAGATAACAATGATGTATTTGAAAAATTGTCCTTATTGTAAAAAAGCGCAAGCATGGATGGAAGAATTATTTGAAGAACATCCAGCATATCGCAACATTGAATTAGAAAGAATTGAAGAAAGTGAACAACCTGAGATTGCAGATACCTTGGATTATTGGTATGTGCCAAGCTACTTTGTAGATGGCATCAAGGTTCATGAAGGGGTTGCCACAAAGGAAAAGATTCAAGACGTATTTGAAAAAGCTATGAAGTAAATAAAAACAGACCAGATTGTCTGTTTTTATTTATTCTTGTGAATAGGCTAAAAATTGAAGTACCTCTTTTTCACTAGGAAAGCGAGCTACGATAACTTCATCACCCATGGCGGTTGCCAATGCTTTTGGTAGTCTTCGTATCATCAAAATAGAAGCGTTATATTTTGTTTTGATATCATCTATGCTATGTTGATAGGTGATTGCATCTCTTCGTCCGATAAAGCAACTAGAATATGTTCGTGCTTGTTGATAATGAATGGTATCATGTACGATCATGTCTGCCCATAATTGATATACATTGGAGTCATTGGCATAATTGATCATATCAGGTAGAAAGCCTCCGGGAGGACGCATATTGACCTCTAGACCAAGAATGTCTCCTTTTAAACCTACACCCGGTTGATCTTGTATGAGCCTGAAAAATTCAAAATGGAAGAAACGATTTCTCGTATCGAAGGCATTGACAGCACGTTGCCCTACATCCATTACATCCTGTGGAATATCTTTATAAGAATAACAACCAATACTTTTTTGTTCATTTACAGCATCCATGATACTATCGGTATATTGATGACTGGTCACGAATAGAATTTCCTTCTTGCTGTTGGTAATGCCATCAAAGGAAAAACAGCTACCTTGGATGAATTCCTCCATCAGATAAGGTTCACTTAATGGTTGACTGAAAAAAGAGCGAACCTCTTCTTCGTTTTTCAACTTATAGGTGTGATTTGCGCCAACACCAACATTTGGTTTTACGATGATTGGATATCCTACTGTTTCAATAAAACAAAGCGCATGCTCTAGATCAGTTACTAATTCATAACGAGCGGTTTGAATGCCTGCCTTTTGATAAAATTCCTTCATTTTATACTTACTTTGATATTCATCGATATGGTCAATGGTGATGCCATGTTTGATGTTGAAGTCTTTGCGAAGCTTAGCGTCTAAAGAAAGCCAATACTCATTGTTGGATTCGATCCAATCGATTCGACCGTGCTTATGGATGAAAAAGGCGACAGCTCGCATGACTTCATCATAGTTTTCTAAAGAAGTCACTTGATAATAATCATTGATGGAATTTTTCAGATTGCTCGTCAGATTAGAATAGGGTGTATCCGCAATTGCAAGAACATTGACACCATTGTTTTTCAAGCCTTGACAAAATAGCCAGTAGCTTTCTGGGAAATTAGGTGAGATAAAGATAAAATTCATAAGACACCTCCTTATTTTTCCATTGTAAGTCATTCGATTTTGAATGTCAAAAGCTTTCTTTTGAAAACACTCATTCATTGGAATGAAATAATTTACATAAATATTGAAAATAATGTAATTTTGTGTTGACAAGTAATTTTCAAAGGAGTATCATGTAAGTACAAATCGAAGAAAGAGAGAGTATTTCTATCCGGAAAGCAAAGCGAGTCAGGGTTTGGTGAAAGCCTGAAGGGAAGGAAAGAAAGAAACGCACTCTGGAGAGCCTGTGGGAAAACAGTATCACAGGACGCATGTTTCAGCGTTATGAAAAAGGGGTCTTATCTAATTGATAGGATAACTGGAGTGGTACCGCGTAAGGTCATTGAAAACTAGCGTCTCTGGATTTAGTATCCAGAGGCGTTTTTGTATTTTACACTCATAAACCTGAAAGATGAAGACATGAAAAGAAAGAGGTAAGGGACATGAACAAAGAAAACATCAAAAAAGTAGTATTAGCGTATTCCGGGGGTTTGGATACTTCCATCATCATTCCTTGGTTAAAGGAAAATTACAACAATTGTGAGGTCGTCGCAGTATCCGCAGATGTTGGACAGGAATCTGAATTAGAAGGTTTAGAAGAAAAAGCTTTGGCAACAGGAGCCAGCAAACTCTATATATTAGATTTGAAGGATGCCTTTGTAGAAGATTATATTTATCCTTGCATGAAAGCGAATGCCGTTTATGAAGGTGTATATTTGTTAGGAACAGCATTTGCCAGACCATTGATCGGACAGAAATTGGTTGAGATTGCATTAAAAGAAGGCGCAGATGCAATCTGTCATGGATGTACCGGTAAAGGGAATGATCAGGTGCGTTTTGAACTAGCTATCAAGGCGTTTGCTCCGGATATGCCAATCATTGCGCCATGGCGTGAATGGGACATCAAATCAAGAGATGAGGAAATCGATTATGCACAAGCACATAACATTCCATTGAAAATCAAAAGAGAAACAAGTTATTCCAAAGATAAAAACTTATGGCATTTAAGTCATGAAGGATTGGATCTTGAAGATCCGATGAATGAGCCAATGTACGATGAGATTTTGGAAATGGGTGTTACTCCTGAAAAAGCACCTGATACACCTACCTATATCACTTTGAGCTTTGAAAAGGGAATCCCAGTTGCATTGAATGGAGAAAAACTAGGTGGTCAGGATATGATCAAAAAGCTAAATGAAATTGGTGGCGCAAATGGAATCGGTATCATTGATATGGTAGAAAATAGATTGGTTGGTATGAAATCTCGTGGTGTGTATGAAACACCAGGTGGAACCATTTTATATAAAGCTCATGATATGTTAGAAACCATTTGTTTGGATAAGCAGACTCAACACTATAAACAAGGTGTTGGACAGAAATTCGGTGAATTGTTATATGATGGACAATGGTTTACACCATTAAGAGAGGCATTAAGTGCTTTTGTAGATAAAGTAAGTGAAACGGTTACAGGTGAAGTGAAATTAAAACTATATAAAGGAAATATCATCCCAGCAGGAATGAATAGCCCTTATACTTTATATTCTGAACAAATCGCCAGCTTTGGAGAAGATGATTCTTATGATCAAAATGATTCTGCAGGTTTCATTAACTTATATGGTCTGCCTATTAAGGTAAAGGCTCAGATGGACGCCAAAAAGAAATAGGAGCATTTGTATGGAAATTACACAAATGCAAATGAACGATTATCAGGGTGTTTATGATCTATGGATATCGACACCTGGTATGGGATTGAATGATATCGATGATTCTTTTGAAGGCATACAAGCGTATTTAAAACGAAATCCTACCACATGCTTTGTAGCTAAAGAGAATGATTGCATTTATGGTGTGATTTTAAGTGGACATGATGGAAGGCGTGGTTATATCCATCATACTGCGGTTGCAATATCGAAACGTAAACAGGGCATTGGCAAGGCGTTGGTCGAACATGCCCTGTATGCTTTAAAAGAGGAAGGTATCAGTAAAGTAGCACTGGTAGCATTTAAAAGAAATGAGATAGGAAATGCGTTTTGGGAAAACTTGGGATTTAACGTGCGAGAAGATCTGAATTATCGTAATTTGGCACTGGTTTCTTTAAAACGAATAGATACTTAATAGGAGGAGAACTGGATGAGTTTATGGGACGCAAGATTTAAAAAGGCAGCAGATCAAAGGCTAAATGATTTTAATTCAAGTATTTCTGTGGATCATCGTATGTATGCACAGGATATCAAAGGTAGCATTGCACATGCGCATATGTTAGGAAAACAAGGTATTATCCCTATGGAAGACAGTGAAGCAATCGAGCAAGGTCTTTTATCTATCAAACAGGATATTGAACAGGGGCATTTAGAAATTGATCCAATGGCTGAAGATATCCATATGTTTATGGAAACAGAATTGACAAAACGAATCAATGATGCAGGGAAAAGACTTCATACAGCCCGTTCTCGTAATGATCAGGTAGCACTTGATACAAGAATGTATACCAATGATGCAGTATTGGAAGTAATGGAACATGTAAAAGCGTTGATTCATGTGATTTGTGATAAGGCTCAGGAACATACGGAGACCATAATGCCTGGGTATACGCATTTACAAAGAGCTCAACCGATTACCTTCGGACACCATTTGATGGCATATGCGGAAATGTTTCTTCGTGATTTACAACGTTTGAAGGAATCACAAAAGCGTACATTGGTATTACCGCTTGGCAGTGGTGCTTTGGCAACGACAACATATCCGATCGATCGAGAAATGGTTTGTGAGGAATTGGGCTTTGAGCGTGTTTCCATGAATTCTTTGGATGGTGTGAGCGATCGAGATTTCTGTATTGAAGTCGCAAGTGATTTGTCTATGGTCATGATGCATTTATCTAGATTCAGTGAAGAAATCATTCTATGGTGTTCTTGGGAATATAAATTCATGGAATTGGATGATGCTTTTGCGACCGGTAGTTCGATCATGCCTCAGAAAAAAAATCCTGATGTAGCGGAATTGATCAGAGGAAAGACAGGACGTGTCTATGGTGATCTGACTACATTATTGACGATGATGAAGGGTCTTCCTTTGGCTTATAATAAGGATATGCAAGAAGATAAAGAAGCCTTGTTTGATGCCATTGATACTGTAAATTTATGTCTTACGACCTTTACACCAATGCTACAAACTGCAAATGTCAATAAAGAACATATGCGAAATGCTGCCGGAAAAGGATTTATCAATGCAACAGATTGTGCCGATTATCTTACGAAAAAGGGAATGCCATTTCGTGATGCCTATCGCACCATCGGAGCCTTGGTCAGCTATTGCCAAGATCATGATAAAACCTTAGAAACTTTAAGTTTGGAAGAATATCAAGCGGTTGATTCATTATTTGAAGCCGATGTCTTTGATGCGATTCGTTTGGAAACTTGTGTGATGATGCGTAATGTGATCGGCGGGCCTGCACCTGAAAGTGTCAAAGCTCATATTCAGAAAGTAAAACAGCAGTTGGGAGAATGATATGATGAAGAAAATACAAGCAGGAATCATAGGGGCTAGTGGTTATGCGGGAGCAGAGCTTGTCCGTCTTCTTTTCAACCATCCAATGGTAGAAATTAGTGGCATAAGCTCAAAATCGTATACAGGAAAAAAAATCAGTGATTTATATCCGGGATTTTATCAAGTAATTGACATGGAATTTACAGATGAAGATTCTGTCATAGCAAAAAGTGATGTCGTCTTTGCTTCACTTCCACATGGATTAAGTGAACCATTAGCTAGAAAATGCTTTGATGCTAAAAAACGATTCATTGATTTAGGAGCTGATTTTCGCTTAAAACAAGAAGAAGATTATCAAACATGGTATCAATTATCTTATCAAGAGCCACAGCTTCATAAGGAAAGTGTATATGGTTTACCGGAGTTGTTTCGTAAGGAAATCAAAGGGAAGAAGATCATTGGAAATCCAGGTTGTTATCCAACAAGCATAGCGTTAGGATTGGCGCCTCTTATGAAAGCAAATTTGGCTGAGAATGAACCTATCATCATAGATTCGAAAAGCGGAACGACAGGAGCCGGGAAAAGTTTGAGTGAAAACACACATTTTCCTAGATGTAATGAATCCTTTGCTCCATATAAAATTGCAACACATCGTCATACACCGGAAATTGAGCAAACGTTATCGATTCTTTCTAATCAAGATACCAAAGTGAGCTTTACACCGCATTTATTGCCAATCAATCGTGGTATCATTTCAACAATGTATGTAAAGCTGAAAGAACAACAAACAGTGGAACAGCTTCATGCGCAATACGTAGCATTTTATCAAGCAGAGCCTTTCGTTCGTGTACTTCCGTTAGGAAAGACAGCCGATCTGAAATATGTAAAATATTCTAATTACTGTGATATTTCTGTACATTTTGATGAGCGATGTCAATGTGCGATCATTGTAAGTTGTATCGATAATATGGTAAAAGGTGCTGCCGGTCAAGCAATTCAAAATATGAATATTTTATTTGATTTAGAAGAAAGTATGGGATTGACCATGGTCGCACCATCGTTCTAGGAAGGAAAGCAGGATATGAGTCAATATATGAACAACGGAATTTGTTATCCAAAAGGCTTTGTGGCCAATGGAATTCATTGTGGAATCCGTAAAAATAAAACAAAAAAAGATTTAAGCGTGATTTATAGTGAAGTTGTTGCAACCGCAGCAGCAACCTATACACAAAACAAGGTGAAAGGTGCACCGATTTTTGTAACCAAGGAACATTTAAAAAATGGTTTGGCACAAGCGATGATTTGTAATAGTGGAAATGCCAATACATGCAATGCCAATGGAATTGAAATTGCTAATGGAATGAGTGCATTATGTGCAAAAGAACTTGGCATCAAGGAAGAAGATATCATTGTTGCAAGTACCGGAGTGATCGGTGAGCCAATGAGCATGGAACCTTTTGAAACACATATGAAAGAATTGTGTGAAGGAATCAGTGCACAAAAGGGAAGCGATGCTTGTGAAGGCATCATGACGACCGATACCTTTAAGAAGGAATTCTGTATTAGTTTTATGTTACAAGGAAAAGAATGTCGTATCGGAGGCATGGCAAAGGGTAGTGGTATGATTCATCCTAATATGGCTACCATGTTGGCTTTTCTTACCAGTGATGTTGCCATTGATAGTGAATTATTGAATGAGGCGGTTCATGAAGTGGTCAACGATACCTTTAATATGGTCAGCGTTGATGGAGATACCTCAACCAATGATATGCTATGTATGATGGCAAATGGTTTGGCAGGTAATCAGATCATTACAGAAAAAAATGAGGATTATGAAGTGTTTAAAGCGGCTTTGATGGATATTTGCGTGGATATCAGTAGACAGATCGCTAAAGATGGTGAAGGAGCTACCAAACTATTGACATGCATTGTCAGCTCAGCGCCGGATGAACAAACAGCAAAGGCAATCGCAAAAAGTGTCATAACCAGCTCATTGTTTAAGGCAGCGATGTTTGGCAAAGATGCCAATTGGGGTAGGATCTTATGTGCAATTGGATATACAGACGCCGACTTTGATGTAACCAAAATAGATGTAACATTAAAAAGCAATCAAGGAAGCCTTCCTGTATGTATGAACGGAAGTGGATGTGGCTTCGATGAGGAAAAAGCAGAAGTCATCTTAAGTGAGGATGAAATTGATATTTTGATCATGATGCATCAAGGTGAAGCAGAAGCAACTGCTTGGGGCTGTGACTTGACTTACGATTATGTAAAAATCAATGGGGATTATCGAACATAAACATGAAAGAGGGATTATATGATAACAGATGCAGTACAAAAAGCGGAAATTCTTAGTAAGGCACTTCCGTTCATCCAAAAATATAATGGTAAGATCGTTGTTGTGAAATATGGCGGGAATGCCATGAAAAATGAAGAATTAAAGCAAAATGTTATCACTGATATCGTCTTGCTTTCTGAAATCGGTATTCATGTAGTGCTTGTGCATGGTGGTGGTCCTGAAATCAATCGCATGTTACAAAAGGTTGGCAAAGAATCCAAATTTGTCAATGGACTTCGTTATACAGACGATGAAACAATGGATATCGTTCAAATGGTACTTGCAGGAAAAACCAATAAGGATCTTGTGTCTTTGATCAATCAAAAAGGAGCCAAAGCTGTAGGAATCTGCGGTATGGATGCAGGTGTCATCACAGCAAAAAAATTGCCTGGAGATGATTTAGGTTATGTGGGTGCTATTACAGGAGTAAATCCAACATTGATCTTGGATATGATAGAAAAAGGTTATATTCCGGTCGTCGCAAGCGTAGGCTGTGATAGCTTAGGACATGCCTATAATATCAATGCGGATACAGCAGCTGCTAGTGTTGCAGGATGTCTAAATGCAGAAAATATGATTTTGGTAAGCGATATTCCGGGGGTGTTACGTGATCCGAAAAACGAACATTCATTGATACCGAAAATATTTATTGAAGACATTCATTATTTAAAAGATGCTGGAATTATCAGTGGTGGTATGATTCCAAAGGTGGAATGTTGTGAAACAGCCATCAATCAATCAGTGAAAAAGGCGGTCATCATTGATGGTAGAGTGCCACATTCACTATTGATCGAAATTCTTTCAGAAGAGGGAATTGGTACTATGTTTGAAAAGAAAGAAGGCTAAGTAATGAGTCAGGTAAAAGAAAATGATTTAAAGTATATTGCGCCAACCTATGCACGATTTGATGTGGTATTATCTCATGGGTCCGGTGCTGTTGTATATGATGAAAACGAAAAAAGATATATTGATCTGACAGCAGGAATCGGAGTCAATTCTTTAGGATATGCCAATGAAGAATGGGCAGATGCTGTTTGTCATCAAGTGCAGACACTTCAACATGTTTCTAATCTGTACTACTCTAAACCTGATAGTGATGTTGCAAAATTTCTATGTGAAAAAACAGGATTTGCGAATATGATCTTTTCAAATAGCGGAGCTGAAGCTAATGAAGGAGCTATCAAGGTCGCAAGAAAATACGCAAGTGATAAGTATGATGCAAAGCGTCATGAAATCATCACCTTGGTCAATTCTTTTCATGGAAGAACGATCACAACTTTAGCCGCAACCGGACAAGATCATTTTCATCAGCATTTTGATCCGTTTACACCGGGTTTTGTTTATGCTATTGCCAATGACATTGAAGATATGAAGGTGAAAATGAACGATCAAACGTGTGCAGTCATGATGGAGCTGATCCAGGGAGAAGGTGGTGTGCTTCCACTAGAACAAGAATATGTAAAGAAAGTAGAAACACTGTGTAAAGAAAAGGATGTTCTTTTGATCATTGATGAAGTTCAAACAGGTGTGGGAAGAACTGGTTCATTGTATGCATACCAGCAATATGGAATCCAACCAGATATCATTACTACAGCCAAAGGGTTGGGGAATGGTCTTCCGATCGGAGGCGTTTTGTTAGGTGACAAAGTAAAGGATGTCTTTGGACCAGGAGATCATGGTACGACATTTGGCGGTAATCCTGTAGCATGTGCCGGAGCACAGGTGGTATTATCTCATATGAATGAAGCATTCTTTGAAGAAATTCAAGCAAAAGGCACCTATATCAAGCAACGGTTACAAGCGATGCCACATGTGGTTCAAATCAATGGGATGGGTTTGATGATCGGTGTAGCATTAGATGGTATTTCGGCAAAAGATGTTTTATTAAAATGTATGGATGAAGGATTGCTGTTACTAACTGCAAAGGATAAACTGAGAATGTTACCACCATTAATTATTGATATGGAACAATTGAAGGAAGCTATGGATATTCTTGAGGATGTTTTAACAAAATGGTGATGACATCAAGAAAATATGATATGATTGTGATAACAACAAAAGGAGGCAGACGATGAAACATTTATTAACGCTAGCAGATCTTACGAAGGAAGAATTATATGATTTGTTGGATCTAGCTGATAATTTGAAAAAAGAAGTAAAAAAAGGTATCTTTACACCATACTTAAGACATAAAACATTAGGTATGATCTTCACAAAATCCTCTACAAGAACTCGTGTTTCTTTTGAAGTCGGCATGAAACAATTAGGTGGTCAAGGTATTTATCTAAATGCTAATGATATGCAATTAGGTAGAGGAGAACCAATCAAAGATACTGCACGTGTTTTAAGCCGATATTTAGATGGTATCATGATTCGTACGTACAAACAAAGTGATTTGGAAGAACTTGCAGAATATGGAAGCATTCCGATCATCAATGGATTAACAGATTATGTTCATCCATGCCAAGTTTTAGCGGATTTAATGACGATTCGTGAACATAAAGGAACATTAGAAGGATTAAAGTTATGCTTCATTGGTGCCGGAAATAATATGGCCAATTCTTTGATCAATGGTGGTCTATTAGCAGGTATGGAAGTAGCTGCAGCATGTCCTTTAGAATATCTTCCAGATAGTGGTATCGTACATCGTGCAATGGAAACAGGAAGATTTACACTAACGCAAGATATTTTAGAAGCCGCAAAAGATGCGGATGTTCTTGTGACTGATGTATGGGCTAGTATGGGAGAAGAAGGAGAAGCTGATACAAGAAAACAGATCTTCGCAGGAAAATATCAGATCAATGATGCGCTCATGGCTGTCGCAAAGCCAGATGCAATGGTACAACATTGTTTACCGGCTCATCGTGAAGAAGAAATAACAGAAAAGGTATTTGAGGCACATGCAGACGAAATTTTTGATGAAGCAGAAAATCGTCTTCATGCTCAAAAAGCTGTGTTAGTACGTTTACTTGGTGAGTAAGTTTACTCACCTTTTTCCTGTTTCATCTGATAAAAAGAATCAACCAAGTTATTCCAGACATTTTTATATGGACAATATGATGGTAACCCTGTAAAATGAAAAAGAAAGCAGGTGGCGAAATGAAAAAAATATGGTTATGCATCCTTTTGATTGTATTATGTGGTTGCACTACAGCAAAAGATAATAAAAAAACAGAGTCAAATCAGACATCACAATCCTATTGTGATGACGATACCAGTACTTGCAGTTTTGGAAAAGAAGCTGATATGAGTGCATATGAAGGTTTTGATAGCAAAGACAGTAGGTTTGAAGAAAGCGATATGGAACATCTTTTGGCTACCTTTGATCAAAAGAAAAGTGGTATTTTTTACCTAGGCTATCCTTCTTGTCCATGGTGTATAGAGGCGCTTCCCGTATTGAATGAGGTTGCAAAAGAGAACGATGTTTATGTAGCTTATGTTAGAACCAGAGATGATCAAAAAGAATTGATCTATACAGAAGAACAAAAGCAAAAATTAATCTCTCTAACATCTGCGTATTTGGAAAAGAATGATGATGGAGAACCTCAGCTATTTGTTCCCTTTGTATTGGTCGTAAAAGATGGCAAAGCAATCAGCGGACATGTAGGAACAGTAGATGGACATGATGCGCATGAAAGAACGATGAAAGATGAAGAAAAAGAAGCGTTACATAAAATCTATATGGAAATGCTAAATGAAATGAAAAAACAAGGATGATTATGAACATCCTTGTTTTATTATGATTCAACAAATTCAATGATTCCATCATGTAGTGATTTGATTCTTGCTTGAGCATAGACCTCATATCCAAGCGCTTCCACTTTTGCTCTCCCATTTTGAAAAGCTTTCTCTATGACGATTCCGATCCCGGCAACTTGTGCTTGGGCCTGTTCGATCAGATTGATAGCACCAAGACAAGCTTCACCATTAGCCATGAAATCATCAATAAGCAGTACCTGATCTCCCTTGCATAAATATTTTTTCGCAACACTGATCTGATAATCGATATCCTTTGTGAAAGAATGGATCTTTGTCTGATATAACTCATCTTTTAAAATTTTGCTAGTACTTTTTTTGAAATAGACGACAGGAACCTGTAATAGATATCCTAGAAACACGGATGGTGCGATACCACTGGTTTCGATGGTCGCAATCTTATCAATCGAATGATTACTGAAATGATGCTTTAGATCTTGTGCCAGATCCATCATAAAGGCACAATCGATTTGATGATTTAAAAAAGAATCCACCTTTAAAATTTCAGTACCGATGGCTTCTCCATGCTCTTGTATGTAAAGCTCTAACTCTTTCATTTTGTTCACCTCATACTTCATATTTAACCCGTTTATTTTACCATACTTTTGAACAACGGCAAGTAGAAACTTAGCTGTAACCTAAAAAATAGGTAATATTTTACAATGATTGACATTGTTGTCTTGAAAAAAAACGAAAGATTCGGTATGATTAACACCATGCGAGGTGTTTTAAGGGATGAAAAAGATATATGCAAATCTCATGCTTGTATGCGTGACGGTAATATGGGGTGGCGGTTTTATAGCGACTTCCGGAGCTTTAGATAGTATGACGCCATTTTATGTGATGATGATTCGCTTTGTTGGTGCCAGTATATTGCCTTTGATCGTATGTTATCGAAAATTAAGAAAATTAGAAAGAGTTGATATCAAACATGGTATCATTGCCGGAGTGTTTTTGTTTTTGGCGTTTGCTTTTCAAACCTTTGGATTGCAATATTCTACACCAAGTAAGAATGCATTTCTAACTGCGACCAATGTTGTATTTGTGCCTTATTTACTTTGGATGCTTTTGAAACGAAGACCAAATCGAAAAGAAGTCATTGCTTCGCTGTTATGTATTATTGGAATTGCACTACTCACTTTGAAAAAAGATGCGTTTTATCTTACCGTAGGAGATGCGCTCTCAATCATTTGTGCCTTGTTTTTTGCGCTTCATATCATTGCATTAGAACGTTATAGTGCACATATGGATGCAATCTGCATGACAGCTTTGCAAATGGTGACAGCTGGTGTGTTATCAACAATATGCGCTTTACTTTTTGAAACACCACCAACACAATGGAATGCTAGTGCAATTGGAAATGTATCTTATCTGATTTTTGTGTCAACATTGCTTGCTTATCTGATTCAAACATATGCTCAAAAATTTACGAGTGCCAATACAGCAAGCTTGATTTTATCTATGGAAGCATTGTTTGCATCTGTTTTTTCCTTTTTGATATTCCATGAGGTTTTATCTATCCAAATGATATTTGGCGCAATCTTCATATTTGGTAGTGTCATTTATATCGAATATAAGCCAAAGAAAAAAGAAAACTATAAAAAAGCAACAAATTGATTGATGTTGCTTTTTTTGTAGAATTTTCTATGTTATAATCTACTTGTTAAAAAAAACACAAGTGGTTGTGTGTTAAGAGGAGGAACTTATGTCATTATTTGATCACGAAGCTAGACAATTTAAATTCGATGTTTTAAAAGAGGTCAGCAAACGTGCATTTGAAGGGAAATTAAATGAAGATGTATGCGATGAAGTTGCCAATCTTCTGATTCCAGGGAAGCGTGCAGATTTCCGTTGCTGTATTTATAAGGAAAAGGAAATTATTCGTGAACGTACTCGAATGGCAATGGGCAAGCCACCAGTACCTACGCAACACAATAACGAACGTCAAATCGTTCGTGTATTGGATGCGGCATGTGATGGATGTAGCATTCATAAGATTCAAGTAACGGATAACTGTCGTAAATGTATGGCAAAGGCGTGTTTATCAGCATGTAAATTTGATGCTATCAAGATGGGTAATGATCAGGCATTTATTGATTATGATAAATGTAAGGAATGTGGTGCATGTAAGAATGCATGTCCATTTAATGCTATCGTAGAAACACAGCGTCCATGTATGAAGAGCTGCCCGGTTGATGCAATCAGTATGGATGAAAATAACTATGCGTTGATTGATGAGGAAAAATGTATCAATTGTGGTGCGTGTCAAGCAAAATGTCCATTCGGAGCAATTGAAGACATTAGCTGGATGGTGCCGGTAATCGATGAATTAAATAAGGGAACAAAAATGTATGCAGTCTTTGCGCCAGCAATTCAAGGGCAATTCGATGAAGCAACGTTACCACAAATCATGGAAAGCATTCGTCAATTAGGATTTGAAGAAGTATATGAAGCTGCAATCGGGGCAGATGCAGTTGCATGGTATGAAAAACAAGATGCGATTGCACATAAAAAAGAAGGGAAAAAGATCACAACATCTTGTTGTCCTGCGTTTGTCAATATGGCAAAACAGCACTTCCCAACGGTATACGAAACCAATGTTTCACACATGGTAAGTCCTATGGTGGCGATTACTAGATATCTAAAACATCATCATCCTGATGCTAAAGTGGTATTTATTGGGCCATGTGTTGCTAAAAAGCAAGAAACCTTAGATTCAGAAGTGGATTATTGTTTGACATTTGAAGAATTGGGCGCAATGTTTGTATCTAAAAATATCTCTGTAGAAAATGTTACACCTAGAAGTGAAGATACCGCAAGCTGTTATGCTAGAAACTTTTCTATTGGAGGAGGCGTTAGTAAGGCGGTTGCTCAAGCTGCTGGAGAATGTGGTGATGAGGAAACTTTAGTGGCACAATATGCAGATGGTAGCCTTGAATGTAAAAAAGCATTATTAATGATGAAGGTAAATCGTTTTAATGCAGATATCTTAGAAGGTATGGCTTGTGCCGGAGGATGTATTTGTGGTCCTGCAACAATTGAAAGCGCACCAAAAGCAAAATCAAGAATGGCGAAAGAAAATGTGGTCTTAAAAGATAAGACAATTGCATCTACTTTAGAAACATTTGACTTTACAGATATTGATTTGCATAGATAACATAAGGGAAGGTAAAAATACCTTCCTTTTTCGACAGATTATGAATCCTTTATCACGTATGATAACCTCAGGTGATAACATGATGATATTTTATGCAATCCATCCCGGCTTTGCTCATACGATGCGTCAACATAGCGATGTATTAAGAGATGTCATGTTGATGCAAGATCAACAAAAAGACTATATTCTTCAAACAATAGAAATCAAAACGGTAAGAGAGAGTGCTTTGTCTTTTTTTGATGCTCCGATTTATGAAGAACAAGGAAAATTGATAATGGATGCAGAGGGTGTAGAAGCTTGTAGTATTGATATTCAAGATGGAATTGTACAAATGGACTGCCTAAAGAACCCTTTTTTGGAACTGTTAAAAAGGATATATCCTTGTTATATTATGGAAGTTGTCAAATAAATGAGCAAAAAGTATTGTAAATTAAGGATAAAAATAGTAAAATGGATACAGCGTTAGGAGGAGTCAGAAGATGAATTTTTTAACTTCCATTATGTATGTGGCATTAGGATTGGTTGTGGGTGGATTCCTTGGATTCTATTTCACTAGAAAGAAATTCGAAAAGGAACTAAAAGAGAACCCGCCAATCAACGAAAAGATGATTCGCGCGATGTTCTTGCAGATGGGTAGAAAACCAAGTGAGGCCCAGATTAAACAGATAATGAAATCTGTAAATTCAAACAGATAAAAAAGACACGAGAAACTTCGTGTTTTCTTTTTTTTCTTGCAATAATGTAAGAATACAAAAGAGAGGATAACAGTTGTGTAAGTTTACAGGGAATGAAAAAATATATGATATAATGGTTGCAAGGATTGGTGATAACATATGAAATTCATAAAAAGAATTTTAATTTTCTTTATCATTGCATTGATTAGTTTAAGTATTCTGTTTGTAGGCGTAGGCTATGTCAATTATCGAAAAGCAGTATCTGATGCTCCAATTGAAGAAAAAATAGCTGAAATCAGAGGACAGAAGCATTATGTAAAAATAGAGGATATTGCTCCCTCCTTACTTCAAGCAACGGTTTCCATAGAGGATCGACGTTTCTATGAACATAATGGTGTAGATTATCGTTCCTTAGGAAGAGCGTTGGTGGATAATCTCTTTGCCAAAGGTATTGTAGGAGGAGGTTCTACGATTACCCAACAATTGGGAAAAAATCTCTATTTTGATTATCAACCGTCTTATATTCGTAAAATGAGTGAAATCTTCCTTGCTTATGATTTAGAAAAGGAACTTTCCAAACAAGAAATTTTGGAACTATATGTAAATGTGATCAATTACGGGGATAATCATATGGGGATTTACGAAGCAAGCATGGGCTACTTTCACAAAGCACCAAAGGATCTTGATGTTGATGAAGCTACGTTGTTAGCGGGATTGCCACAATCACCAAGTAATTATCAGCTAAGTAATCATGAAGATGCTGCAAGGATCCGACAAAAGCAAGTGTTGCAGGCAATGGTTCGTGACCAACATATTTCAAATGATGAAATGTTGAAGATCATTCAAGAATAAGTTTTGTTTGACTTCCCATTCGGCTTCTTTTACAATAATAACTGCATGTTTGTAAAGGAGAAGTTATGGAACAAAAAAGAGAAAAACTATCATCACGCATTGGCTTTATCTTTTTATCGGCTGGATGCGCAATTGGATTAGGGAATATATGGCGCTTTCCTTATGTTGCAGGTAAATATGGAGGAGGCGCTTTTGTTCTAGTATATTTGTTTTTTCTGATTATCTTGGGTCTGCCGATTATGGTTATGGAGTTTTCGGTAGGTAGGGCTAGTAGACAAAGTATCGCAAAAAGCTTTCAAGTTCTAGAAAGAAAAGGTCAAAAATGGCATCTTTTCTCTTATGTTGCAATGCTTGGTAATTATCTTCTTGTTATGTTTTATACCACTATATCAGGCTGGATGCTTGCTTATTTTGTGAAAATGGCCAGTGGGGAATTTAATGGAATGAATGCACAGATGATCAATGAGACTTTCGTCAATCTACAAAAGGATCCGGTTGCATCCGTAGGTTGGATGATCGTAATCGTCTGTATCGGTTGTTTTATTTGCGTACTAGGGCTACAAAACGGTGTAGAAAAAATAACTAAAGTTATGATGGCAATCTTACTAGGCGTTATGATCATACTAGTGTTAAAGTCGCTTAGTCTTCCAAAAGCTATAGCAGGTGTTAAATTCTATTTGATTCCGGACTTTGATCAATTTATAAAAAATGGTGTTTTTAATGCTATTTATACTGCAATGGGACAAGCTTTTTTTACGCTCAGTATCGGCATGGGTGGAATGGCGATATTTGGAAGCTATATTGATAAGAAACGTTCTTTGAGCGGTGAATCCGTAAATATCATGGTATTAGATACCTTTGTTGCGATGATGGCAGGATTGATCATTTTTCCAGCATGTATGTCTTTTGGCGTGGATGCAGGAAGTGGACCTGGTTTGGTATTTGTGACTTTACCAAATATATTTAATGCTATGAGCAATGGACAGCTATGGGGTTCTTTGTTCTTTATCTTTATGAATTTTGCAGCTTTATCTACAATCATCGCTGTATTTGAAAATATCATTTCCTTTAGTATAGATATGTTTCAATGGAGTCGTAGAAAAAGTGTGGTCTTAAATCTTTTCATTATTATCATAGGATCTTTACCTTGTGCTTTGGGATTTAGTATCTTTGCTGGGTTCCAACCATTCAGTGAGGGAAGCGCAATGTTGGATTTGTTAGATTTTATGGTAAGTAATGTAATTATGCCTTTAGGATCTATCGTGTTCTTGTTGTTTTGTACTAGAACGTATGGATGGGGATGGAATAAGTTTGTGGCTGAAGCGAACGAAGGAACAGGGATTGGTTTTCCTAAGAAAGCAAGGGTATATGTTAGTTATATTTTACCCTTAATTGTTCTCTTTATTTTCCTGTTTGGGTTATGGGAAAAACTTTGTGCATAAATTTCTTGCAAAAAAATCAAAAAAATTTAAAAAAGGGATTGTATTTTTTGAAAAGATTGGTTATAATATCTAAGCACTTGCCCGAGTGGTGAAACTGGTAGACGCAACGGACTCAAAATCCGTCGGTAGTGATACTGTGCCGGTTCGAGTCCGGCCTCGGGCACCAAGTTGCTTAGAACATCGCATATTGCGATGTTTTTTTGTAAATGTGATTTGAAACTGGATAAATGATAAAGATATGACTATCATCAAAGGAGAAGAAGTTATATGAAAATTTTTGTTTATGGTTATCGTAATGAAGAAGCTTCTTATTTTCAACAATGTCAAAAGGACTTTGATTTGCAATTGGGTTATTGTTATGATAAAGCAACTTTAGAGAATGCTCACTTGGCACAAGGGTATTCATGTATTAGTATACTATCTACTCCTATGCCAAAGGAATTGATAGCACGATTTTATCAGTTAGGGGTGCGATACATATCGACTCGTACGGTTGGCTATGACCATATCGATATGGAGGCGTCGAAACAAATCGGTATGCATGTCGGTAATGCAACTTATGCTCCAGAGAGTGTTGCGGATTATACCATCATGCTTATATTAATGTCATTGAGAAAAATGAAATTGATCATGAAAAGTGCAGAAGTGCAAGATTATTCATTTGACGGTGTTCAAGGCCGAAATCTGAAAGGAAAAACACTTGGTGTTATCGGAACAGGGAATATTGGTCAAACCCTTATCCGACATATTGTAGGATTCGATTGTAAGATTCTAGCATATAATCGTCATATCAAAGAAGAAATTAGTGATTTGGTGACCTATGTCGATTTGGACACTTTATATAAAGAAAGTGATATCATAACCCTTCATCTCCCGCTGACAAAAGAAAATTGGCATATGATCGATCGTACTGCAATAAATAAAATGAAAGATGGTGTGTTGATCATCAATACCTCAAGAGGATCTTTGATAGATAATGAAGCTTTGATAGATGCAATTGAAACAGGTAAGGTAGCAGGTGCAGCACTCGATGTTGTAGAAGGAGAAACTGGAATATATTACAACGATAAAAAAGCGACAGTTTTACCACAAAGAAATATGGCGATTTTGAATGCATTTCCAAATGTTATCCTTTCTCCACATATGGCATTTTTAACAGATGATAGTAATAAAGATATGGTATATCACTCTATGGAAAGCTGTGTTGCTTTCATGAAGGGTGAAACTGACCCTTGGAGAATTATTTGATTATGTAAGAGATTGTGAAATATGCAATCTTTTTTTTAAGAAAATGAATATCACCAAACAATCCGATAGGTTAATTAAATTGATTTTTTATAACTACAAATAAAAGGTAAAAATCAAAGTCTCCTTTTTTTCTTGTTGATTTCATACAAACGCTATGTTACACTAAAAAAGGTTCACAAGTAAACTAATTGAAAGGGTGATGAAGATGATGAATGTGGAGGGGATGTTGAAGCAATATGCATCCATACGTAGAGCATATGCTAAATATTTGTGTCATTCATTTAAAAATGAGAATTTTTCGCCAAGTGAAATTGATATTTTGATTTTTTTATTCAACAATCCTTCTATCAATACAAGCAAAGATTTGAAGGTTTGTTTAGGTGTTTCTAAAAGTCTTGTGTGTCGAAGTGTAGAAACTCTGTTACAAAGGGGTTTACTTCATATGGAAGAAGATCAGAAAGATCGCCGTATGCAAAGATTGACCATTACTGAACAGGCGTATCCAATCATAATGGAAATCAAACAATGTCGTGATAGCTTTACAGAATATGTCATGAAAGATGTGAGTGATGATGAATTAGAGTTGATTGAAAAGATAATGAAAAAAATCAATCTAAATATTGATATGGTAGTGAGAGGAGAAATGAAAAATGAAAATGTCAAATGAGGTAGATTTAGGAAAGGAACCGATAGGAAAGCTTTTGTTTATGCTTGCAGTGCCAGCAATCGCTTCTCAAGTTGTCAATGCGCTATATAATATGGTTGATAGAATGTACATAGGACATATTGCAGATGTCGGTGCAACTGCACTTACCGGTGTAGGGGTTTGTTTTCCTATTATCATGATCGTATCAGCGTTTGCGGCATTGGTCAGTATGGGTGGTGCACCGAGAGCGAGTATTATGATGGGACAAAAAGATAATAAAGGTGCAGAAAAAATATTAGGGAACTGTTTTAGTGCCTTGGTCATTACCGCTATTGTATTGACTGTAGTAGTGCTTGTATTTCAACAACCATTGTTGATGATGTTTGGGGCAAGTGAAAATACATTGCCGTTTGCAGAACGCTATTTATTCATCTATGCAATCGGTACATTGTTTGTTCAGCTGACTTTGGGGATGAATGCGTTTGTATCAGCACAAGGGTTTTCTAAGATTAGTATGATGACGGTTGTTATAGGTGCCATTACAAATATTATTTTAGACCCTATTTTAATTTTTATGTTAGATATGGGGGTCCAAGGTGCGGCGCTTGCTACGGTGCTTTCACAAGCAGTTAGTGCTATTTGGGTGTTGAAGTTTTTAACTGGAAAGCAAACAATGATTCGATTGAAAAAAGAAAATTTCAAAATCGATACATCAATTTTATTACCGTCTATGGCGCTAGGCATAGCTCCCTTTATTATGCAGGCAACAGAAAGTTTACTCGTATTATGCTTCAATTCCTCTTTGTTGAATTATGGAGGCGATCTTGCTGTAGGAGCTATGACCATTTTATCAAGTGTAATGCAATTTGCGATGCTTCCATTACAAGGCTTTACACAAGGAGGGCAACCAATCATCAGTTATAACTATGGTGCCAATGATCCGCTACGTGTAAAAAAGGCATTTAAGTTATTATTGTGTTGTTGTTTAGCATATTCTGCTATTCTTTGGGCTTTGGCAGAATTTGTGCCACAAATGTTTATTGCAATTTTCACTAATGATCCGGCATTAGAAGAAATCACGATGTGGGCATTGAGAGTATATATGGGAGGCTGTTTGCTATTTGGGGCACAAATTGCATGTCAACAAACCTTTATTGCCTTAGGTAATGCAAAAACTTCAGCGTTTTTGGCGATGTTTCGTAAAATTATCGTTTTGATTCCTTTGATTTACATATTGCCTATGTTCATCGAAGATAAAGTGTTTGCAGTTTTTCTTGCAGAACCAATTGCCGATATTCTTGCGGTATGCACTACTGTGACACTGTTTATTCTTGAATTTAAAAAATTAATGAAGAAAATGTATCGTAAAAAAGATGTAATAGAACAAAGCAATTAGTAAACTATTAAGGTTGCGCAGAAAAAGCCGTTCCTAAGCTGTATTCTGCGCTTTTTTTGTATTTGTAAGAAACGTATGGTAAAAAAATAAAAAAAATTTAAAAAAGCGTTGACAGGAAGAAGTATGTTTGGTATTATATACGAGCGCTGAACGAGGCGCAAGAGAAAT
>NZ_JBEQZJ010000030.1:0-51620 GCF_045223415.1 Hoskinsella mucinilytica
TAAAAAAAGAAGTAGTTACACTACTTCATCTTCATGTTTTGATTTATAGACTTCCAGACCTGTTTTCACGATAATCGTTACCGGCACTGAAATCATGATACCAATCGGTCCATAGATGACACCACCTGCGAAAATCACAAAGATGGTCAATAAAGGTCCAAGAGAACTTCTTTTTTCATGCACGATCGGTGATATGACATAGTTATCTACATTGCTTAGTACCAAGATACCAATGATCAATGCAATCAAATTCGGTGTTGCCAATGTAAGACCTGTCAACAATCCGATTGCATTGGCGATGGTTCCACCAATATATGGAACAATGGTTCCTATAGCAGATATGATACCGATGATCAACCAATCCGGATGCCCAACCAGAAAATAAAAGGCACAATACTCAATCAATCGAATCAACACCAGGATGATAAGAGATTTGATATACACATAAACATTTTTATCCATCGGTGTCAAATAATCTTCACAGTTCGGAAAGAAAAAGCGAAGAAATCTTTTTACTTGTCGCTTGATCTTTTCAAAATCAAACATCATATAAACAGCGATAATAATAGTAAATAAAATATTGGTCAAATAATCCAAGATCTTTGTCATTAAATTAGGAAGTGATGACAACAACTGTGGCATCCAGTTATCGTAACCCTCCAATAGCTTAATGATATTATCCTGTATGGTATTCACAACAGAAAAATCTTTGAAATTCCCAACTTCTTTAATTTTGTTGCTGATCCATTGTACCCCTTCAATGATACTTGAAATGAAGGAATTGATCTTAGAATAAAGTGATGGAAATAGCATTACAATTAAAATCACGATAGCTATGATAATGAGCACCCATAAAGCTAGAATGGAAAAATTTTTAGGAATTCCTTTGGTTTTCAGATACTCTACCAATGGGCTCATAATATAAGCAATGACAAACCCTGTAAGAAATGGAGTCAAAATGGAAAGTAGCATACTTGTCCAACTACCCCATACCATTTGTGTCTTCATCAACAAATAAAGAATCAGAAGGAAACCGATGATTTTTAGAAGTGCATACAGAGAACATTTTTCATCTATTTTTTTCAATAATCGTTGAAACATCATCTCACCAGCTTTCTTTTCTGTTCTATTTTATCATGGAACAGGTAAAAAAACCAGTCAGCTAAATAGTTTCGCAAAGATACCACGGTTATGTAATTTAGGAAGTGCTACATGTTCTCCTTGTAATCTTTTTGCGATAACCTGAAAGCATTCAGAAAGAAGCTGGTTTCGTTTTATGACCGCAGGTTTTCCCAAATTTCCACTACGTTGCATTTCTTCATCCTCGATGATATAGCCAAGGAAATCCACAGCTAACCAGTGTTTTGCGTCCTCTAAGGGGATACTCACACCTTTTTCAATATTTTTCGGATGATAACGATTGACCAAAAAAGAAATTTGTTCCATTCCTTCTTGCATTAGGATACCGACAATGCGATCGGCATCTTGTAGCGCTGTCACATCTAATGTCGTTACCAAAATCACATGTCGAACACAACCGATCGAACAATAAAAACCTTTTTCAATACCCGCTGCACTATCTAATAGCACATAATCGAATTGCTTGGCCAATTGTTCTACCATTTGTTTCAGTTGTGCTTGAGGAAATGCATCGATTTGAATACTTTTACACGCAGGTATCAAATATAAATTACGATTATATTTATCCTGTAGCATTGCCTTTTTTAAAGAACATCTTCCTTCCATTACATCCTTTAAATCATAGATTACACGATTTTCCAATCCCATCATATAATCAAGATTTTTCAACCCCAGATCCATATCGATCAAGCATACTGTCTTATTCATCATCGCCAGAGTTTCTCCTAGATTTAATACGACGCTGCTTTTCCCTACCCCGCCTTTACCTGACGCAATTGCGATTATCTCTCCCATATCGCTCCTCCTTTTACTTCATTCAGGATTACCTGTCGATTTTTATAGTAAACTTTTCCCGGCGCAAAACTTGTCACATTATGGAAACTGCTATCACAAATCCTCACTTTAGCGTCAAATAAAGATGCCGCAATTTCGCAACTTTTATGACAAGCATCGATACTACCTTCCACTTTACCTATTACATATAAATTGGCTTTGGTTATCAAGTAGCTTTCTTTATGAAGGTCACCGATCCATATCGTATCATGATCAAGTGTTATTTCTTGTCCACTCCATAAATCCCCTTGTTTTACTTGCATTGGATGTTCTTGCTGCTCATCCATTCCGGTTATGATCACGTTATTGTTCTCACATAAATGAAACAATTGCTTTAATCCTGTAGAGGATAAAAACGGTAAATGAAAAAAGGCTTCTATCGTTTTTCCATGTGCATGAAAAAGCTTGAGCCTTTTTTCTATTTCAACAAGGAACTCCGCTTCCTTGTCATATTCCGCATAAATATGAACACCATCCATCAATCCTTTGACTTTAATCTGAACCATTCTATCTTCTCGCCCTTTCGTATCCGCTTTTCCTTCATAAAAAGGTAATCATCTTTGATACGCATCAGCAAGACTATGATCATGACAAGAATCGTATTCGCTAACAATGTCAACAGTTCATAATGTTCTGCCCATTCCATCAAAGACAAAGTGGTAATTCTTTGAAAAACCATGTAGCAGTATACCATAATGTCTTTGGCGAAAATTGTCACAATACACAGAATCAATGATTCAATTAATGTTTCGGTCATATGCTTGCTCCAAAGACGAAGCAAACATGCAGTGATTCCATAAATGATTGCATAAACCAAAAAGGTATTCGCACAGAAAAAGTCATAAAACATTCCCCATAAGATTGCGAACAATACAGATTCCAGAAAATCAAATTTACGTATGGTTAAGATCACAGCACAAAATCCGAGATTTGCGACAAACAACAATCCATTGAGAAGATAATCTCCAGGAAATAGTACCATTAAAATTTCATCTGCCAGAAAGCAGATCCATACGAACAAGGTATGTGCCAACATTATTTCTCTCCTATGACAGAGACAATGGAGAAGCTTTGGAAATCATCAATCGGTGTCACATACACCGTTTGCCCTGTCTGATTGGTAAGTGCTTGAACTGTATCTACGGTTCCTACGAAGATACCATCCGGATATGCACCACCTTTACCACTGGAAATAACTTGCATTCCTTGTTTGATATCATCACTTGCATCAAATAACTTTACCACATAGCGTCCTTTTCTAGCATCATAGCTTTCCAGAATGCCATCTACTGATGTTTTATCTGAAATACTGATTTTTATCGCTACATTGTTTTGCTTATCTTGACTGGTCAACAATTTAACAACACTGGAATACGTGCTAACACTTTGTATTTTACCAATTAAGCCTTTATTTGTACGAACAGCCATACCTTCCTTAATGCCATCTTTACTACCCTTGTCAATCACGACCTGATTATTCCAATAAGCCTGATCACGAGTTTTCACATGAGCATACGTTAAAAGATATTTATCTTCATCCTTTTGTAAATCCAAAGCTTCATTCAATTCAGCATTTTTACGTTTTAATTCATCATTTTCTGCTTGAATGGAAGGCATGGTGGAAATCAAAGATTTCAAATTGTCATTTTCATCCTTCACAGCCCATAGATCTGAAAAATCCTTCATCCAGTTTTTCACTGTATTCAAAGGTTGATCGATCAACCCATATTTCAACATACTCACACCATCGTATGCAAGATTACTTGTTAAATTACCGCCTATACTACGTAATACAATACCAAAGATCAGAAAAACAACGATCATAGCTAATAGTATTTTCTGAAGACGATTCAGTTTCGACATGCTATCACCTAACTTTACTGCTACTATTATATAGGCTAAATGAAAATAGTTCAATCAATAAGTTGATTTTGACGAAAACTTGTATAGGAATTTTTACCGACAATGATATGGTCAAGTAATGGAATGCTGGTGATTCTACCACATTCTTCTATCGCTTTGGTAACGGCAATATCAGCTGGGGATGGTTCTGTATTACCAGATGGATGATTGTGTACACAAATGATCTTTGCACATCCTTTCGCAAGTGCTTCCTTATAAATTTCTCTTGGATGCACACTGGCACTCGTCATGGTCCCCTTAAACATGGTTTTATAACTTTCGATTTTATTTTGCTGATCCAAAAACAGCACTATAAAATGTTCTTGACCAGCAAAGCCGATTTGTTGGTTTAACCAATCTACAATATCTTGGGGCTGATTTACATATCCCTTTTGTTTTACTTTTTCGAAGGAAATACGTCTACCAAGTTCAAAAGCTGCTTGAAGTTCTAACGCCTTTGCTTCCTTGATTCCCTCAATCTTCATAAGGGAATGAATGGAAGATACCCCCAATTCTCCGAGATTTCCACTTTGATTCAAAACATCATCTGCGATTTCAAGTGCTGAACGTTTCCTTGTTCCGCTTCTTAATAAAATCGCAATCAATTCTCGATTGCTCAATGCCTCAATACCATCTTGTAGCGCATGCTCTCTTGGTCGCTCTGACAAACTCAAATCTTTTACTTTCATTCTGCTATCCTTTCCAGCACCTCCTGGTATTTCTTTTCGTCAATCAGTTTTGCTACCTCATTACTCTCAATCTGTGCCGTTTTTTGGATATAGTTCAATTTTAATGAAGTTAACTTATCTTGTCCGTTTTTGGTATCATCGATATTCGTGCTGATATAACATACCACAGCAGTAACATCTCCTTGTTTCCATGTATAGGAATCAATGCCATTCTTTTTTAGTTTTTCCATCATTTCTTTCATGGTATCTTCTTGTTTGTATAAGCCCACCTGGTTCATATAAAGCGTCTTATGTAAGATATCTTCATTTTTTACGGTATAGGAAAATAATAGATAATAAAACCCTGTAAACAACATAGAGAAAATAAGTGCAGTTATCATGATGACTCGCTTTTGATTCATTTCCACACCTCCAATACAATTTATGAATCCAAAACGCATCTCATGTCTGATTCGACAGGAAAGGACAAAAACACCTCCTTACTATATACATACGTAATTGATACCTAAAAATCCTAAATAATTTTGAAAAAAAGTAAAAGAATGTTAAAATATAGAAAAAATGGAGGATATACATGAAAAAAATAAAGTTTGTTTGTTGTCTTATGATGACTCTATTACCGATAACCGGTTGTAGTGATAAAGCTCAAGCTACTCCAAGTGAAGTTGTAGCTGCTTTTTTGGATGCTTATCAAAGTCATGATAATCAAAAGATCGCACAATATAGCACTTGGGAAAATTATGATGCTACCGCTTTGGAATTGCGTGATGAAGATTATATGGATGGAGTAAATAAAGATCTACAGAAAAAAGTGTATGATATGATGCTGGATTTTTCACATAAAGAGAATTCAGAAGCCATACAAGATGATACTGCTAAGGTTGAAGTCACCTTAACGATGTATGACTTTGAACCTACAATAAAAAGCGGTATGGAAGCAGCTACTAAAAAAACAGATGAATTAAGCAAAAATGAATCTATTCGTGATGAAGAAATTCAAAAAGAGATCTTGACCACATTATTTGAGCATATGGAAAAAGCAGAAAAAAGTAAAAGTGTCACGACAACCGTTCATCTAATCAAAAAAGACAAGGAATGGAAAGTCAGTGAAGATAACAATGACCTTAGTGATGCCTTATTAATTAACACGCAATCTATTCAAGATGTAGCAGAATAAAAAAACGCTTAAACAAGGTATTCTTTTCATCAGCAAGTCTAATTGCTGATGTTTTTTTATGATAGAAATATATACTAAAAAAAGCTCATCCAAGAGCTTTTTATCATGTTAAGATTCAAAATCGACCGACATCATCCAGACATTGAGCATTACTAACACGTTTGACGATCACGCCTTGTTCTTTACAGATCGTCAGAAAAGGTTTTGAAAGTCCTGCATCTTCATGTTGATATAGATAACCAAGACTTGCATCATCCTCAACATATAGCTTTTGCTTTGCTAACAACATGGCTAGTTTATGATAGGTATGATCCAATTTAAATTTACAAGGAACCTTTAACGCTTTGATAGTATCAAACCCTGCAATCCCATCAAACAACTGACTTGTCAACATCGCATTCATCATTTCATAATATCGACGATATAAAAACCCCGCATTATATTTATCCCAAAGCATTTCATGAGAGTGATCGATCCATGCAAATGCAAGATTATCTAAAAAATGAATACAGCCAATAAAAACATCATAATCAAATTCTGATTTTAATTTTCGAATGAAGGTTTCATGCTGTGTAAAATAGCATACTTCCAAACCAAATTGCACTTGAATAGGAAACTCTTTTTGCCTCATTTCAAGGATAAAGCGTTGATAATCTTTGATAGAGTTCGTATTTACTGATTGAAACCACTCTCTTTGACAAGGATAGGTAGTACATACCTCACGATACATTACTTTACATTCCTTAAATTTATGCGTTGGTTCTAATATCACAATACCTTGTAACCCTTGTTCCATTGCCTTATCAATATATTCCAAAAGGCGCTCATAAGTATACGGTCCCGTAAATGCTATATGTGCATCTATCATATCAGATCTCCTCAATATTTAAGCTTTCTGATTCTTCCAAAGCCAATGGTACCTGGACCTGTATGTGACATAATGACCGCTTTAAAAACATGTTGTTCTACAGGACGTCCTGTTGCTTCTTCCAGTAGCCCTTTTAATTCATCACTCATCGAGCGATTATTGGCATCAATGATCATCCAATCATATTCTTCTGGGTCAATTCCATCTGTAACGACCTTGATTCCCTCTTTATAAGCCTTTTTGATAGTTCTAACCTTATCCACAAGATCGATTCCCCCATGTTCCACCTTCAATAGAGGATGAATTTTTAAAAGCCCTGCTAAGGCTGCAGCTGCCGGAGAAATCCTTCCACCATTTTTTAATGCTGTCAAATTTTCAGGTATCAAAATAGCAAACATGTCACTTTCCGTTTCTAGTTTTTGTTTGACCGTAGCACAATCATAGCCTTTTTCAAACATTTCTCTAGCGACCAATAGTTGTTTTACTACAGGATAGCAAACATATTCGCTATCAACAACAGTAACTTTACCTTCGAATTGCTCAGCTAATGTAATGGCAACGCTACATGTACCAGATAGGGCTTTGCTTAGCGGAATATAGAAAACCTCATCATAGCTTTCTAATAGCTTTTTCCATGTGGTGACAATATCTCCGATAACTGGTTGGGCTGTTTTTACTTGTTCTTCTCTGTTTAATGCTTCGATTATATCCTGATCAAATATCGTTTCTTCTTCGATATACTCTTTACCGTTGATGGTGATGGGCATACGGATAACATGAATATCTAGCTTTTCTGCCTCTTCTTTCGTGATATCCGCACTGGAATCACATAATAAAGCGATGTTCTTCATAAAATCACTCCTTAACGTAGATTATAACAATTTTCATTTGGAAATACAACAAAACCTCTGTGCCAATCAAAGATTTCTTCCCCTTTTTCGACACGTACGATAAGCCGGCGTAGTGAACCTGTTAAGAATCTCATGCGTAAAAAAACGTCCTATCGGACGTTATCGGTTATATGGCGGAGCGCATGAGATTCGAACTCACGGTAGCTTTCACTACGCCACCTTTCCAAGATGGTGCCTTAAACCGCTCGGCCAACGCTCCATGTTCCTGCTATTCAGGTCACTTCTATAATTTTACAGATTTTCAAATAAAAGTCAATTCTTTTTTTCTATAAATATATTAGAAGAAAAAAAGCTGATTTCTCAGCTTTGCTTATTTATATGGGGCGGACGATGGGGATCGAACCCACGCATGACGGGACCACAACCCGCTGTGTTAACCACTTCACCACATCCGCCATGTGTTAAGCGATTTATATTATATCCTATCCCCATCGGTTTGTAAATACCTTTTTTGAATTTTTTTACAAAAATTGATTCAAACATTGAGTCAAAAGGAAACTATGGGTTAAAAATGCCAAAATCACCTCTTCACTCTCCTATTCTTAGGATCTTTTATGAAGTAAAAAACAGGAATTGTAAGTATTTTCTGTTTTTCTATTTGTTTCGTGTTAAAATAATAATAGATAAAAAAGGAGGATTCATTATGAATAACATCAGTGATGAATTAAAGAAAATCATATTGGCCGGAATCGGAGCAGCAGCTACTACCGCTGAGAAAAGCAAAGAAGTAGTGGATCAGTTGGTAAAGAAAGGCGAGCTGACGGTAGAACAAGGAAAGGTTTTAAATGAAGAATTAAAACACAACATTAAGGAAAAGCTAAGAACTCCTGCAAATGCTGACGAAATCAGCAAAGATCTAGAAAAAGTCAGCAAAGACGATCTGGCAAAATTAAAAGCAAAAATTGAAGAATTGGAAAAGGGATCACAAGAATCATCCCAATCAGAACAGGATGCCGAATAATAACGGCACCTTAAGCAGTAAAAAACGTCTGGCTCAGATTATCGGTATCCTAAAGAAACATCATCTGACACAGGGCATTGATCCTGTTAAGTTTCGACAGATATTAGAGGATCTAGGTCCGACGTTTGTTAAAATCGGCCAGATCATGTCCTCAAGACAGGATATGTTCAGCGAACGCTATTGTAAAGAGCTGATCAAGCTACGTGATAATGTTGCGCCAATGCCCTTTTCTACTGTGGAACAAGTCATCGAAGATGAGTATGGCGTATCCAGAAAGGAAATTTTTCCTTATTTGGAAAAAGAACCTCTTGGCAGCGCCTCTATCGCACAAGTACATAAAGCTACAACAAAAGATGGTAAACAAATTGTTGTCAAGGTACAAAGACCCCATATTTATCAAATGATGGAACGAGATATTTCCTTAGTGAGAAGAGCCGTCAAAATTCTGAGACTTAATGAAGTTCTTGGTAGTGTAGTTGATTTAAATATCGTTTTAGATGAATTTTGGTTTACCGCAAAACAAGAAATGGACTTCTTAAATGAAGCGCATTTTGCGATGAATTTTGCTAAGTTAAATGAAGATATCGTATATATTGGATATCCAGAAATTGAATTAGAATATACGACAAGTAAAGTTCTTGTGATGGAATATATTGACGGATATCAGATTGATGCCTTTGAAGAACTGTCAGAAAACGGTTATGATCGAAAAGAAATAGGTGAAAAACTAGCAGAGAATTACATCAAACAAATTGTTGATGATGGATTTTTCCATGCGGATCCACATTTAGGAAATATCCGAATTCGTGATGGAAAGATCGTGTGGATCGATTTCGGTATGATGGGCACTCTATCAAAACAGGATAAAGACCTCATGAAAGATGCTGTGCTTGCAATCGGAACAAGTGATGCGCAAAAGCTTGTTGACGTTATTCTTGTACTTGGTGTTCATGATGATCGTATTGATTATACTGGACTCTATAGTGATATTGAAGTATTTATGAAAAAATACATCAGTATGGATTTAAAGGATATCAATCTTGGCTTTGCGATTCAAGAAGTTTTTACCATAGCACATAAGCATCGTATTTCCATGCCAAAAGGTATTAGCATGCTTGCCAGAGGTCTAGTAACAATCGAAAGTACGATGACCGTTTTAGATCCTGAAATCAATATCATCACAATCGCCGCAAATCATGTCAGTCAAAATAAGCTAAAACATATTGATGTAAAAAAAGAGCTTGCTTCGGCTAGCAAACGCTTGTATGATGCAGGATCACAAACGCTTGATATTCCGATCAAATTGAACGAATTGATTCAAATGGTTCTGAAAGGAAGGATCAAACTTAATTTGGAAGTCATGGATTCTACTGTACCATTAAACACAGTGAATCACATGGTAAATAAATTGACCGTCGGTATTGTTTCTGCCGGTTTATTAATGGCTAGTTCTTTGCTTTGCACAACCGATATGACACCAAAACTATTTGGTATTCCAGCCATTGGTTTTGTTGGCTATATCACCGCCCTTGGCCTTGGCTTTTGGTTGTTTGTAACTGTCTTAAAAGAACGACATAAAAGAAAAAGATAAACACCATTTGTAAATTAAACTCATATTTAAAAAAGACGAGAACTTTTAAATGATATGCTCGTCTTTTCTTTTCGTTTTAAATTTAACACAAATAAGCACTTATTTTATGATACTTCCTAACACTTTTCCAATAGGATCATGTATCACGATATCTGCATTACCATCCATAGAGGTTGAAGCCTTATTTATCAAAATCAAATGTTTGCCACGGAAATATCGCAACAATCCTGCCGCCGGATATACTACCAAGCTTGTTCCCCCAACAATCATAGTATCTGCTGAAGAAATATAGGCAATTGCTTTTTCCATAACATCCATGTCTAGACTTTCTCCATATAAAACCACTTCCGGTTTGATAATTCCTCCGCATTTTTTACATAATGGTACACCATCTTTTTGTGCAAGGATATCCTCTAGGGTATAAAACTCACCACAATCCATACAGCGATTACGATGGATGCTACCATGTAACTCTAATACTTCTTGACTACCTGCCATTTGATGTAACCCATCAATATTTTGTGTAATAACTGCCTTAAGCTTACCTTGTTGTTCTAATTTTGCTAATGCAATATGAGCAGGATTTGGCATAGCATGCTCATAAACCATTTCATGAAAATAAAAATCATAAAATTGATTGGTATGATTCATAAAAAAGTCATGTGATATCATTGTTTCCGCTTGATATGGATACGTTTTTTTACTATAGATCCCGCTTTGTGATCGAAAATCCGGAATATTGCTTTCCGTACTGACTCCTGCACCACCAAAAAATACGATCTGTTTGCTAGCTTCTAATACTTCTTTTACATTTTCATACATAATCTCAATCCCTTCTGATAGCAATTGTACTACCATTTCTTGTTTTTTCAACCTCTATTCCATCCGGAATATGTTCTTTTAACATTTCGACATGTGATATGATTCCAATGGTTCCCTTTTGTTTGCTCATCTTTTCAAGGATGGTCAATGCATCAGCGATACTTTGCTCATCCAATGTACCAAAGCCCTCATCGATAAACATACAGTCAAAGCTGATTCCACCATTTCTTGCCTGAACACTAATAGATAAAGCTAAAGACAAGGCCAGTGAAACAAGAAATTTTTCACCACCTGATAAGGAAACAACGCTTCTCATAGAACATGTATATGCATCATAAATGGAAAACTCTAATCCGAATTTACGTGTTTTTCCACTTGCGTGCTCACTACGATAAATCTGATATCTTCCATGATGAACACCTTGTAATAATTGATTTGCGTTTTGTGTGATATTAGACAACATAACACCCAATACATAACGCTCGATGCCCACACTGTTATCACCTCGCATAGCTTTAGCAAAATGCATCAACTTTTGATAATGAGGTTGCATTTCTTCATATGCTTGAATCATTGCTTCAGATTTCTTTAATACTTGTTGTAACAGTTTCTTCCTACTATCTAATTTTGCTAACTCACTTAATTGTTGCTTTCGTGTTATCTCCAGTATTTTTTGATGTTCAAGCAATTGTACAAGATCTTTTATTTCTTCTTGTTCAAGCTGTAGATCAATTTCTTTTTTTCGTGTGGAAATTTGAATCATCAAAGTCTTATGCTCTTCTTGTTCTTTTTGATACGCTTCAATGATATCAGCATTGGGTTGATGCTTCAATACTTCCTCTTCATACTGATGCTCGTTATGCTGTTCATATTCTGTTTTCGCATGTTCCATCATGACCTTAGCTTGATACAATTCTTTTTCTTTCGTTTTTACATCCAATTCGCTATGATCCTTTTCCTTTTGGATGTTGAGAATATCATTCTCTAATTCTATCATGCGTTGATTTTCTTTTTGCATTCTTTGCTTCCAATGAACATGTTCTTGGCGTAATGTATCCATATCATCGATATGTTGATAGTCTGGATATTTGCAAAGATACTCCTTTGTGATTTGTTCAAGCTGAAGTTGTACATGTTTTGCTTCGGCACAGGCTTTGGTCAGCTTCATTTGCAAAGCTGTCTTTGTTTCTTTTGCTTCTTCTACCTGTTCTTTTATCTTTTTTAGCGCCAAGACATCTACATATTGCTGTTGAATGACTTCAGTATATGGATGGCTACATGAACCACAAACCGGACAAGGTTCGTTTTCCTTTAATACTTCACGAAGTTGCATTGCAGTATCGTTGAGATATCCTTCATACAAAGTAGTGTGTTGGTGTTCTAACTGTTTTAATTGTTCCTCATGTTGTTGTAACTTTTGCTGTAATTGTTGTTCTTGTTTCAATGCAATGATTTCTTGCTTTTTTTGTTCTTTTTTCTGTTGAAACAGCTCCATACAAGCCAATAGCTCTGTTTCCTTCTTCATATGCTCTGGTTGATTCTGCTTTAATGTTGCTAGTTCCTGTTTCATAGGCTCTAAAAGAGCTACTTGTTGTATGAGCAAATCTTTTTTTCTCAATGCTTCCTCATATTCTTGTTTACGTTTCATGAAAGCTTGATCATATCGTTGATAGCTTTGATAATAAGGTAAGATTTTTTCTACCTCTTGATAAGCAAGGATCATCGCTTTTCTTTCTTCAATCATGGGGAGTTGTGCTTGAAGTCCTGCTTCTTTTTCTTGTAGAGATGATCGTTCCTCTAACAAGCTTTGAACATTTCTTTGATGATGAATATCCTCCTGTAGAAGATTCCATTGTTGCTCTAAATCCTGAAGTTCATGATTTTGCTGTTCCTTTTTCTTTTCGATCTCTAAGCATTCTAATTGTACCTCTTCTTTCCCATGTACTTGAATACTTTCCCATAAAGCATCAATTTTCTGTTTTGAGGCTTCCATATCCTTACGCATATCATTTGCTTTTTCACTCAAACGAGTACTGATGCTCTCCCATTTTTCCATTTGAAATAAGGTACGAAGAATCTCTTGTTTGTCTTCGCTCTTGCTTGTCAGTAATTGCTCGAATTTACCTTGAGGTAAGATCATGACCTGAATAAATTGCTCATGCGTTAAACCAATCAAAGAAATCGCCTTTTCTTCTATATTTTTTAATTTTGGATTTTCAAAGAAAGGATAAAAATTTCCTTCTATGATTTCTCCGGCATCCAAGGTTAACTTCACAGCCTTCTCTTTATTTTTTTTCTCTTTAACCTCAACCTTGCGCATGAAACGATATAAATGACCCTTAAGTTCAAAACTAAAATCTACCAATGTGGGCACATCATCTTTCACAAATCGAGAACGCATGCTTTCAAAGCCTTCCCGTTGCCCTCCACTGCTTTTTCCATAAAGTGCATAAGTGATAGCATCTAATATCATCGTCTTACCGCTACCTGTTTCTCCTCGAATCAAAAATAGATGAGGAAAAGTTGAAAAATCAATCTTTTGAGATGTCACATATGGGCCAAATGCCTGCATTGTCAATGATTTAGGAAGCATATTCCTCCTCCTTTTCTTCACTTACTTCTAGAAACCAACCGATTTCTTCATCATCTAATTCTTCTTCATAATAATCTAAAAAGAAATGTCGTACGATATCCAGATCATTCATTTCTTCTAATTGTTCAAAAGGAATACTAATGGTTTCCTTTGCAATGGCAGTTTTACCTACAAGCTGTAATAACGTTGGTAGATGTTCTTTAAAATACTCCATTGTTTCATAACTAACGATACTATCTGTTAATTCAACCTTATAATAAGCTTGTTGAGATATGGGTTTTTCTAACTGCTTTTGAATCTGTTCAAAGCTTCCTTTGATCGTGATAAATGGGTGTAATGGTTCAATGCTTCGTTTACTGACTTGATTTTTTTCTGTATCATAGATCAATACACAAGAAGCATGCTTTGCTTCTGAAAAAGAATATGGTAAAGGTGAGCCACTATAATAAGTATGATCCAATTGTTGCATCTTATGGAGATGACCCAAAGCAACATAGTCAACATCGTGAAACACCTTGCTGGATACAAGATCACTTCCTCCGATATTCGCAAAACGATCACTTTCACTGACACTGGCATTTGCACAAAAGGTATGGGCTAGCACCACTTTCTTCATTTCTGAAGGTGTTTTTTCAAAGCCTTTGGTTATGATCAAATCAAACGCATCATCCAAACAACGCACCGGCTGTTGATAGATGGTACGTATGGTTTCCAAATGAAAATATGGAATCGGCAAAAAAGCGACATCTTTTAAAATAATTGGCTCTATGATTTGATGAATTCGACCATATACATGAAGTCCCATAGGTGAAAGTAAATGACTCATAGAGGAAAGTCGTTCTCCGGAATCATGATTTCCTGCAATGACGATTACTTCTTTGTTTAACTGTTTACATAATTGTGTCATGATCCAATCAAATAGCTGGATGGCTTCTTTGCTAGCCAATGCAGTATCATAAACATCTCCTGATATCAAAATGACATCGATTTTTTCTTCTATCACGATTTGAATCAACTGTTGCATCAAATCTTTTTGATCTTGTTGTAACGACATCTTATGTAGATCGATACCAAGATGCCAATCTGCTGTATGTAATATTCTCATTTCTATACCTCCTTAACCTATGATTAGAAAAAGCAGAAGAAAGAACTTCATCTGCTTTAATTGATCACAAAGGTTGTTGTAAAATCTTGTCCGAATTGAATATCCGCAAAGTACCAACGAATATTGAATGGTTCAATGATAGATGTAGCACTCCATGTAAAATGATAAGTTGTTTTAGCCGTTATGAAATCACCGCTTTCTGATGTTTTGGTATCGACTAATTTCCATGTCATAGCTACTTCCGGATTTGAATTTACGATGATTTTCGGTGGATTGACAGGATGTTGTTTTCCATAAACATAAGTTACCGTTACATCTGCTTCTCCATTACTTTTCATATTTTCTGTTTGTGAAATAGATAAAATCATAGGAAGATCAACCGTAAGTGTTTCTTCCACTACTTTATCTTCTTCATAAAACGCCTTGATCTTAAACGTATTTTCACCTGTAGTCAAACCATAAGCGCTTTGTGATAAGGCATAGCTCGCATAATTGGTAACATCGAGCAATTCAGTTTCTACACCCTCTGATTTGATCCAATATAAGCGTATTCGTTTTAATCCACTTGTGGTAGAAAGTTTCCATGAAAGATTCACTTCCTTATTTGTGCTATCATATTCTCCTGTAAAGTTTGTGAATTCCGGAGTATCCTTGGTTGTTGGTGTATCAATAGGATCTTGATTCGGCTTTGTGGAAACCGGCTGAGAAGATTGAAATTCCGTATATAGCTTATAGCCTGTCAAAGAAAGTGCGATACCAAGGAAAACAATACACAGAATGACAAAAAAGCTGTTCTTCTTCACAAAAATTTTGAAACGTTCCATTTGCTCGACCTCTTTCTATATCTTCTATTATATCGTTTTTACCTATAAAATACTACCATAAACCAAAAGAAAAGACGAATCCTATGACTCGTCTGAATTAGAAAGATAAGAAAGTGTGTATTCCACAAACAGTCGCAAAGAAATCAATAGTGCATCCTCATCAATATCAAATAGTCCATGATGATGTGCTCTTTCTGTATTTGGTTTCTTGACATTTCTTGAACCGATAAAGGCATAAACCCCTTTCACATGAACAAGATAGTCTGCGAAATCATCTGCTTGTAGCATCTTTGTTTGATTGTGAATGATATGATTTTCACCAACGATATGTTTCGCTACCTCGCTTACTTCTTTTGCGACATCTTCATCATTGATCAATGGTGCCGCATAATCCTTAAATTCCACTTCTGCTTTTGCATGAAACATTTCAGAAGTCGTAAGTGCTATTTCTTCAACCATTTGATTGGTTTTCGCTCTTGTCTGTGGTGTAAAACAACGTGTGGTTCCTTCTATCACAGCATCTTCAGCAATGATATTGTATTGCGTTCCTGCCTGTAATACCCCAACGCCTACTACGGCACTATCCATTGGCGCAATCTGACGAGCAACGATGGATTGTAGATTAACAACAATGGAAGATGCGATATATAATGCATCAATTCCAAGCTGCGGTTGAGAAACATGAGCACCCTTTCCTTTGACCTTGATCTTAAAATAATCGCAACTTGCATTCATCGGTCCAGGTGTTAAAGATACATAGCCCACATCGATTCCACTACACATATGTGCTCCATAAATACGATCTACCCCCTGTAGCAAGCCTTGATCGATAAATTGTCTTGCGCCTTGACCGATTTCTTCAGCCTGTTGGAAGAAAAATCTGATTTCACCTGCAAATTCTTGTTCTCTTTCTTTTAAGATCTTTGCCGTTATCAACAATACTGCTGTATGAGCATCATGACCACAAGCATGTGCACAACCAACATTTCTTGAACGATAGTCAACATCTTTAAGATCCTCCATATTCAAAGCATCGATATCCCCACGAAGGGCAATGCATTTTCCTTCGCCTTTTGCGCCATGAATCACTGCATAGACACCGGTTTCCCCCACCCTTTGATGAAAGATCCCATACTGATCTAGTTCCTGTTCAATTCGTTCTGCGGTATGAAACTCCTTTAAGCTAGGTTCTGGATGGGCGTGAAAATATCGACGTAACTGAATTAGATTTTCTTTTTCTTTTTCAATATATGTGGGAATATTCATAATATCACCATGCACACAAGAACGCTCCCTTATATGCGTCTTGAATCGTTTTCTTCACTTCTTCCGTATGATATGCATTTACGACCTTTTGATAAACCTCATTGTCCTTATCCTTACTTCTTGCGACAATAACATTGACCAACTCCCCGGCAGTATCCAAATTGACATCCTCTGTGAAGATAGCATCCTTTTCCGGATTCAACCCAGCAGTGATTGCATTTCCTCCATTGATGATGGCTGCGCTCATATCCGGTAATAACTTAGCTAACGTTGCACTCTCTGCTTCCTTAATTTCGATGTTCTTATTGTATTTTATGATATCGGCTTTGGTTGGAACCATTCCCTTTGCGGGATCACATTCCAGAATGCCGGCTTTTTCCAATAATTTCAAAGCACGTCCACCATTGGTCAAATCGCTTGGAATTGCGATTACATCTCCATCTTTAATATCTTCAATGCTTGTAATTTTATCTGCATTGTTATAAATTGCTAAAGGTGCAATGATGGTATCTCCAATCGATTCGATCTCATATTGAAACGTTTTGATATCGTTGGCTAGATAAGCTTTATGTTGAAAAGCATTTAAATCAATATCTCCATCATTTAAAGAACGATTCACTGCTGCATAATCAGAATATTTTACCAGTTCAATCTTGATGTTATCTTCTTTCAATAATTCATTCACGGTATCCCATTGTTTATTGTATTCTCCTACAACACCAACCTTTACCGTTGTCATGTTATCCTCTGAACTATTTCCACATCCTGTTAATCCGATCAATAGTGTTAAACTTAATACTGCTGTCCATAATTTTTTCATATTTATTTTCTCCTTTTTAATGTGTTGTTTTTCGTATGATCAAATTTCCTATCAACTGAATAAAGCTGATAATGATAAGAATGATCAAGATGGTACACCAAATCATATCCGTGTAATTCATTTGATGTCCATAACGTATCGCAAAATCACCTAGACCTCCTGCACCTATCGTGCCAGCAATGGCAGTCAATCCGATCAAATTGATCAAGGTAATCATGGTAACTCGAGCAATGCTTGGTATGCTTTCTTTTAAATAAACTCTGGTGATGATTTCAAATGGTGTTGCTCCCATTGCTTGACTGGCTTCTACAAGTCCTGTATCAACTTCTGAGATTGCCGTTTCAATTTGTCGGGAAAAGAAGGGCACGGTTCCTACGATCAACGCTATATAAGAACCTGTAACACCGGATCCTGTACCGACGATCATACGACTCATCGGTATCAACAATACCATTAAAATCAAAAAAGGAATTGAACGAATGACATTGATCATTTTATCTAGAAGATTGTATACCAAACGATTACTTAAGATTCCTAGTGGTCTGGTAATGATCAAGATCACGCCAAAGATTACACCAAACACAAAACTGATCACGCCTGATACGATTACCATTTGTAATGTTTCAATCGTACATTTCCATAATTCAGAGCTTAATTGCTCTAGATTTGGTGCTAATGTATAAATCAACTCTAGCATTCTTTCATCACCTCCACATCAATGCCACATGTCGCAATATATGCTATCGCTTGTTTTATATTTTCTGGCTCTCCGTGTACGATTACGACAAGCTTTCCTAACGGTGCTTTTTTTAACACCTCTACATTGCCGAATACGATATCAGCATCTACCTGAAATCTTCGTGATATGGTAGAAATCAAAGCTTCCTTCGTATTGACACTAGAATACGTTAACATCAATAACTTCTCTCCCGGTTTTAAACGAGTAATCTCACTATCCGCCTTGATAAGATCATAAATTTTATTGACATTGCTTGCGGTTTCAATAAAATTCTTAGTAATCTTAGCTTTCGGATGTGCAAAAATTTCTAAAATATCTCCGGTTTCTTTGACTTCACCATCCTCCATGACAGCAACACGATCGCAAATCTCTTTTATTACATTCATCTCATGGGTAATCAAAACAATCGTGATTCCTAACTGCTCATTCACTCTTTTTAACAATTTCAGAATGGATTGCGTTGTTTGTGGGTCTAATGCGCTGGTTGCTTCATCACAAAGTAGAACATCCGGATCATTGGCAAGTGCTCTGGCAATGGCAACTCTTTGTTTTTGTCCGCCACTTAACTGAGATGGATATGCATTTTTCTTATCCTTTAAATCCACCAATTCCAATAAAGACATAATTTTTTCATCAAGCTGTTGTTTAGATAGCTTACTATGTTTTAAGGGAAACGCAATGTTTTGATACACGGTACGACTTCGCATCAAATTGAAATGTTGGAAGATCATTCCGATTTTCTTTCTTACCTCTCGTAGTTCTTTTGCGGAAAGTTCCATCAAATCCTGTCCATTCACATAAACCTTTCCAGCAGTTGGGCGCTCTAATAAATTGATACAACGAACAAGTGTGGATTTCCCTGCTCCACTAAATCCGATAATGCCAAAGATCTCTTTGTCTTCGATATCCAAAGATACCTGTTTTACAGCATGAACCTCATTTCCCATGACATGAAATGTTTTACTGACATCCTGTAGTTTGATCATATCTATAACCTCCTATCAAATAAAAAAGCTCTCATCCCATAGGACGAAAGCTAAATTCGTGTTACCACCTAAGTTCATTATGACCTCACGATCATAATCTCTTCAAGTACGCCTGTATTGACAGGTTATACTCTATCGCTTTAACGGGCGAACACGTCGTAGCCTAAAGAACTCTCTCGACCACGCAACTCCAAGACCATTTTCAATAGATCCTATCTTTATTCTCTTTCACCATACGAGAACTCTCTGTAAAAGTCTTCTCTATTTACTCTTCTTTTCAACGTCATTTTTGTATCTGCATAAAAGATTACTTGATTTTTTTCTTTTTGTCAACTATTTTGTTTCTTATCTTGCCAAATGGTATGTTATCAACTTGCTTTCTTTGTCAAAAAATATCGAATGCCATAAGTACCACCCAATACTAGAATAGAAATCATATACAGAAAGAGTATATAATTTGTATCTAATAATATCTCATAAAAGGCAAATCTAAATGCAATGGTCGGTGGTATCAAAAAGTGCGTATAGAAATCATCCATCACCAAAAAAACAGAAATCCCCACAAGTACCATCAAACAAGTTTTATATACCGGAATCAACTGTAATAGTAAGATCACCCCTATCATAATAAGAAATATCGGTAAATAAGCAATCAACATTTTTATTGAAACAATAATATCCATGATGGAATAATGCTTGATAAAGGTCGTCAAAGATACGAATAACAACTCTACAAATGCGGAAAACACAGCAATCATCAACATGGTCAATACATCTTGTGCAAGCATGTTTTTAGATGGTTTCGTGTTTGAATTAGTACTCCATTCATACAACAAGATCAATAGTATCGGTAACAACGGCAACATGGTTTCATAATGACCATTCATAAAAACCAATATTCCCCATACAACAATGATCAAGGCGATATAAAGCTTATTGTTCAAAAAAGCAACAGATAAATGATTCCAACTGTTTTTTAACATAGGCTACTCCCTTCCATGTATGGATCATATGATGGATATATCATTCCCATCACACCTACATACACTTCTAAATGATTAGGATACTAACTATTTTTTTGTGCCCTTTCAAGGACACCATTGCCTAATAAACAGTAATTTACCATTCACTTTATATTTCATAAAAATCCCCTCTTTTTCTATCTTTAGTATACTTTTTTATACATAGTACTGTCAAGAAAAAAAAGAAAGCGTTGTGCTTTCATTTGATCTTATATTTCAGCTTATAGGTTTTTCCTTCACTTTCATCATCAAAATATTCTGTATAGGTCATCATAATTTTATTGGCACTACTGGATATAATAAAAATCAGTTTACCACTCTTAGACTCTTGAGGTTTCAAGGCATATTCATCTGGAAACTGATTTCTGACACCAAAATTATTTTCCGCTTCATAAGGTCCATCTTGATCATATGTGATCATAAAATCATCCTTATACATCACTAAGATTTCATTTGTGATATTGGTAATTTTCAGATGCAGAATCAAAAACTGAGCACCATCATCTACAATGAAATCATTCAGTTCCTTTCCTGCAAGCTCGATCTGAGTCAGTTTACACGTAAAGAAGATGGTTTGAAATTCGTTGATCATTGCCTGATTGGGACAATAATCTCCTGTTAACAGAATATTATGTTTATCGTTTTCACGCAGAAGTATTTCCATTGTTTTTCACCTCTCTAACATACTATATGATAAAGATTTGAAAAACTGTCGAACTTTGCTTAAATAATGATATTTGGATAAATTCTGACACCTTTTTTGATAACCTGATAGATCAAGCCTTCTTCTAACGTAGAAAACATCTCTTCTATATGATGTACATTGATCAATAAAAGATCAGCTATCATTCCAGCATCAATCATTCCTGTTTTTTTCAGTTGTAAACATCTGGCTGGAAATATGGTCATTGCTTTTAATAACAGATGAGGATCTATGGCGTTTTTCAAATATAATAATTGTGCTGTTTTCAAAGGATCATAACTACGATATCCGCCACTGATACAAAACCGTTTTTTCATTTTTTGATTGGATAACACACTCTGAACATCGATGAGAGGATAACCTGCTTTTAAATGTTGTTTCCATAAGATATCATAGGCAAAAAAAGGAGTTTGCCATACAGGTGTTGCTTGATTCAAATATAGTGTGGTAACCCCATGTTGCATATAAAGATTTGCTGTTTCATGAAGGATACGTTGTTCATCAAAACGATGGAGCATAGAAAGTTCCATATGCATATCAATGAATCCCGGTACCATGATATGTCCAAGAGCATCAATCACTCTGGTATCCTTATCAATAAGATGTTGATAATCTCCTGTACCTACTTCAAGGATAGTATCATGAAAAACGCCTACATAAGCGTTGGATAAAACGATCATATGATGCTTGATTTCCTTACACGTATATAATCGATGAATACGAGTAATTAGTAACGTAGCTTTCTTATACACACATCTTCTCCTCATCATAACATCTTTATTATAAGGCAATTTCACACAGAATGGTATGTTTTTTTATGATATAATGGAAAAGCAAGGAGGGATCCTATGTTTGAAAAACTAAAACAATATTTCCAGAAAAATGAAAAAGAAACGGTTACTTCTCCTGTTATCATTACCATTCATGGATACGGTAGAAGATGTCAGCATGAATTTGATAACTTCGCTTTATGGGGTCGTAAGGATGGTTTCACGATCGTTCAATTTGATATGTATGACCTTTTTGATGAACAAGACTGTGATTGGAAACAATGGCTTGCTCGTGCGAAAGATCAAGTAAAACGCTATAAAAATAGTGGAGTGCCTATTTATCTGGTTGGCTTTTCCATGGGTGGTGTCATTGCCAGTTATCTGGCCGCAACCTTTCAAGTAGATCGTCTGATCCTTTTAGCCCCTGCATTCAGCTATATCAATATGGATATGGTCAGTGGCGTCATTACAAAAACCGCTGCCAGCTTATGGTCAAATGAGAAAAAAGAAGAAATCAAGCTTCCATCAAGCTTTTATTCCGCTTTTATGGATATCGTAAAAAATCTAAAGAAATATATTGTGGATGTGGAATGTCCCGTATTGTTTCTTCATGGAGATCAAGATGAGGTGATTTCCATCAAAAGCTCATTATGGGCCTATGAGAAGCTTCCTCATGATAGAAAAAAATTAATCATTTTACATGAAGGACATCATCGATTGTTGATGGATGAAAACGTTCATTGGGAATGTTATCAGATCATGAAACTGTTTTTAAATAAAGAACTTCTTGGAGATACCGAGATCATACAAGCTGAGGATATCATGGATTCTTTGATAGAAAAAAAACGTGCCATGATGCAAGAATCAACGAAAGAAAAGGAAATCAATGGAGAACTTCCCTTATGATTTCCTTTTTTATGCTTTCTTTTCAATATTTCTTGTATAAAATTTTTCATATACATTGGTGAAGAAATTGCCTTTTCCCGTTTTGTGATATCGTATGATCAACAATGTCAATAAGATTCCCGCAACTGTAGCACACATGACATCGGTAATGGTATCATGCACCCCTTGAGAATAATGATTGATACAATCATTATCGAAAAAGATCAACATGGCATATTCATAAAATTCCCAAATTTCACCTATTGCGATATTAACGGCATTAATAAAGATCAAAAATATATGAAAGTCATTTTTACTCGCAAACTGATTTGTTTTTTTGACAAAGAAATATAGTATTACTGCCAATGTCGTGATAAACCAACCACTGGAAAAATGTAGTACTTTATCAAACCCCATATAGGAATACCAATGAAATCCACTACCGATAAGGCTTGCGAAATAAGTGAAGATCGTAGAAACGATATAGATTTCATACACCGGTTTAAAATGAAACAAGCGAAAAGCTACAGGTACGATCAATGGTGTTAACATTGCCACAAAACTCATTCCCACAGCATTCCAATCTTCCATTGTGACACCACGATAAAAGCTGATGATCAATGTAATGATATAAATTCCTATACAAAGTTGGAAGATCCGTTTTAATTTAGTTTCTTTTTTATCCATGCTTGACCTCCTCTAACATTTTTAATTTTAGATCCAATAGCTTTTTAGAAAGATCCACATAATAGGTTTGAGGATATTCAAAACGTTGAATCTCATCCCAGATATGAGAAAACTCTTGTTCGCTATAGCTTCTGATTTCTTTTAGATCAGGTACATCATAGACAAGTTGGCCATCTATAAAGATCGGCTCCAACAAATCTTTGATTTCATAGGTTCCTCCCGGTATCGTTTTATTTTTCCAGCTATTCATCTGATGATAAATCGTCAGATCCTTTTGGGGATCAATGACTTCACCATGAATGGTCATCAAATCACCAATGGCCATTCCACTTTCTTTATCATAGATGCGATATAAATCTTTATATCCAGGATTGGTCACTTTTTCGATATTTTCACTTACTTTGATCTTAGGTATCATTTCACCTTGCTCATACACTGAACTCATTTTATAGACACCACCAAATACAGGCGTGGATTTACTACAGACCAAATTTTCTCCTACCCCCATACTGTTGATACAAGCACCTTGTTGAATCAAGGACTGAATCAAGTATTCATCTAAAGAATTGGATACCACGATATTACAATCTTGCATCCCTGCTTCATCTAGCGCCTTTCTGATTTTCTTGGATAAATATGCCATATCCCCACTATCGATACGTACACCTTGCATGCGATATCCATTTGGTTCTAAGTAATCTTTTGCGACTTTGATGGCATTAGGTAGTCCGCTTTTTAATGTGTCATAGGTATCTAACAATACGGTACAGCCATTGGGATATGTTTTCGCATAAGCTAAGAACGCTTCGTATTCACTATCAAAGGATTGTACAAAAGAATGTGCCATCGTTCCAAGTACCGGCATACCAAACTTCATACCGGCATAGGTAGTTGCAGTTCCCGCAACGCCACCGATATACGCAGCACGAGCTCCATAATTAGCAGAATCAAAGTTATGTGCACGTCTTGCGCCAAATTCCATGATTGCTCTACCATCTGCAGCTTTTACGATCCTTCGTGCCTTTGTCGCAATCAATGTTTGATGGTTGACACATAACAGCATCGCAGTTTCCAACAGCTGTGCATCAATGATCTTAGCTTTGATTCGAATCAATGGCTCGTAAGGAAAAACAGGTGTTCCTTCCTTGATGGCATAAACATCTCCGGTAAAAATAAAATGACGAAGATAATCTAAGAATTCTTCACTGAATTTTCCTAAAGAACGAAGATATGCAATATCAGAATCTTCAAAATGAAGATTTTGAATATATCCGATCACTTCCTCTAATCCAGCAAATACAGCATAACCACCTTCATCGGGATTTTTACGATAAAATAGGTCAAAGGTTACGATACGTTGTGCATTATCTGAATTAAAATAACATTGTGTCATCGTGAGCTCATAAAAATCCATGACCAAACTTAGATTTCTTTCATCTCTAAAGTCAAATTTATAATCTAAGCTTTTCATAAGGTAGCCCCTTTCTTTAATTCAGATACGACCACGATACCATTTGCTTTCATATTAGCGATACTGAATTCATTTGTCATGATGGCATCATGAATCCCTTCGATATGATAGGTATCGATACAATTTATTGGAACGATGATACGTAAATCATTTCTATTATGCTCATTCAGCCATGCATTTAAACACAATGCAAACTGAAGAATACAAATATCACTACAACAACCGGTAATGATGATATCGTGATATAGATCCAATCGTTGTTCCTTCAAAAACTGTTGAAAATCCACACAAGTAAAAGTGTTGGTACTGTTTTTATGAAATAGTTCATGGATATATGGTTGTAAAGCATCTATGACTTCACTTTCTCTTGTGCCAATCACACAATGACTTGGATAAGATTGAAATTCTCTTGTTTTAGGTGGATGTGCATCTGCGATAAAGATGCTTCGTGCGTCTAATTCTTGCAACAGCATTTCAATATTTCGGGTTATTTCATCAATGGAAGGATCTGCAAGGGCTCCTTCAAATACAAAACCGTTGATCATATCTACTACAAACAAAATCGGATCTTTGATATCATGAAGCTCCATTGCTTGATATTCCTTTAAAAAAGTTTTGTTTACTCTTGCCATAATGGTTCTCCTTTTATTTATATACCTCTTTATTATAGACTTTTTTTATTCAATTTCAAAGCAACAGCAAAAAAAACATAAGATTACGATTACAAGGCATCTAAAGTCATGAAGATGATACCTTATTCATGATAATCTTATGTCATCATTTTGACTTGCTTTTTTACTTCGTTTTTGTTCATACATATGCTGATCCGCTTCTTGAATCAAAGCCTCCATCGTATCTTCCTTCTTGGAGAAGATGGCATAACCAAAGGAAAGTTTCGGAAGATAGCTTTCATCATTCAACATGATCGGAGTACTGATCGTTTGGATCATATTCTGTATCGTCTGTTCATTTAATTCTGATAATATGATCATCACAAACTCATCACCGCCAATACGAAATGCATAATCTTCCTTATGTAATATCGCTTTGATATGATGAGCGATTGCTTTCAATAATTCATCACCTATGGTATGTCCATAGGTATCATTGACTGCTTTAAATTCATCTATATCAAGATAAATAAGTGTAAACATCTTTTTTGTTTTAATCAATTTCTGTAATACCTCATACATTTTTCTTCCATTATATAATGTCGTTAGATAATCATGATAAGATAGCTCTACCATTTCCTGTTTCTGACGATAATTCTTCATCAAAGCATAACTTAACACCGCAATAAGAGAGCTAATCAACCATTCAATCAGAAGAATCACTCCAAGTTCACCTTTTGATACCCAGCCCCCTATTAAACGAATACTCAAGGTCCATTCACTTTCGGGAACTTCAAATACGGTATCTACAGTATCGGTCATTGATGTATGATCTGAGGATAAAATCACTTGTTTTTCGTTGGTATCAGGAAGCAAACGCCATAATTCATATGCATATCCCATACCATCCAATGCTTCCATATGCGTGCTATGAAAGATTTCCGGTACGTTTAGTACTACAATGGAAAAGCCCCAAAATATCTCTTGATCTCCTTGAGTTAAATAAATTGGCTGACGCACCACGATTCCCATTCCCGATTGATATAATTCAAAAGGTCCGGCCAAGGTGGTTTTCTTTTGATCTCTTGCATATTCTGCTTCAACTCTTCGATCAGGATCATCAAACAAGCTTCCAAACGCCTCTTCATTCCCCTTCAATGGATAAACATATTGAACATCCCCGTCCGGAGCTAGTTGTATACTACGAAAAGCTGTATCATTTTGATACAGTTGTTTCGCTACTTGATCAAAATCATGGATCTCTCCTTGACCATCTATGATCATGATTCTTAAAGTATCCGTTGCCTGTATATAGGATGATAAAGCTTGATTCAATTGACTTGCCTGTGCTCTTCCCAACAACGCTGCTTTTTCCTTGTTCGTTTGTTCCTTATCCTTTGCATAATAGAATGTAAAGAAGGAAGAAACGATCATCATGATCAAAAAAACACCAATGGCAATACTAGCCTCAACATGCTTTTTCATTCACTCACCTAGTTGTATTTTATCATGAATTTATCATCATTGCATAAAAACTTACTTATTTTCTTTTGAGCATTTGGCCGCATCTATCGCTAATACGATCATTAAGCAAAGCAAGGCATCTTTTTCATTTTGAATATCTAAGGTATACGTATCTGAAAAATGAAACAATTCCTTTGATACATGCATGATCTCGCTTGTCTCACTCACGACATCATACTCCCATTCCATAATGTTACCTTGGACTTTCCAATCATTACAGGTAAGATGAAACTTAGGTCGAAAAAAGGTGAATTCCTTTTCGATCTTCCCTATCTCTACACCATGATCATACAATACAAATTTAGGTAAAAAGGTCAAGACCACTTCCTTTACTTCTCCGATTGCGATATGGGAGCGATCATAGATAACTAGACGATGTCCCCAAGAAAGCTTACCTTCTACTGTAAATATCACATTTTCGTGTTCATCATAAACATCATAACAATCAAACCAAGAAAACACACGCTGACGAAATAATAATTTCATATTGTTCACCATCCTATATAGAGGATAGCATAGTTTTACAAGATTGAAAAGAGTTGAAAGATACCGACGGATACCACATAAGGAAGTAGCGTCATTATGATAAGTGAAAGTAATAAAAGCTTGATTCCATATTCTCGATATAATGCCTGTAGTGTCATCACACATGGAATGCTCAATAACACATATACCATGAAACAAAAAGCACGAAGATTGGCTAACTCATCCTGCCATAGCATATGAATATGTTTGACATCGGTTTCATCTTCCGCCTTTAGGTTCACACTTGGAAACAAAGTGTCATGAATACTGCTTTGACATGCTAGGATAAATTCATCCTTTATGTTTTGAAGATCCTCTTTAGGATTTAATACGACCTTAGTTTCTTCTTGTGCTCCTTCAAAAATTGTCGCAAAATAGCCGACAATGGTCTCTTTCGCTACGATACCGCCCGGTAACGATGCAACACACTCCCATCGTGTTCCAAAACCTGCAGGTTCAAAGATCGGCGCAATCTGTTTCGCAAATGTTGCCATATAGCTACTTTGCATATCCCCATGAGGAAAATAGCTGATGCTCCATAAAAGAATCATTGCCCACATGACAACACCAAATGCTTTTTTTATATACCCTTTTACTTCTTCTTTTACCTTGTGAAAAACGACCTTAAGACTTGGCATATGATAACTGGGTAGCTCTAACACAAAGATTCCTTCTTCTTTGAAGCCTGTATGTTTACTTAACAAAAGTGCGATAAGTAACGCTAAAAATATACCGATACCATAAATACTCAAAATCATCAAGGCTGCTTTATGAGGAAAAAAGGCGGAAGCAAATAATACATATACGGGTAAACGAGCACCGCATGACATAAAAGGAATCAAGACTGCCGTTAGACGCTTTTGATTTTCATTATCTAAGGTTCTAGTTGCATATATGGCAGGCACGTTACAACCAAAGCCAAGGATCAATGAAACAAAGCTTTTCCCACTTAAATGAAAGACTCGCATCATACGATCCAACAAACAGGCGATCCTACTCATATAACCACTTTCCTCTAAGAAAGAAAGTGCCATATATAAAACACTTAACATTGGCACAAAGCTCAATACACCACCAACTCCAGAAAGAATACCATCGAGCATAAGATGTTTGATTGCGAGTGGAAAACTTTGCATCCCTACACTAAGATAATTTCGTATGATATCATGAATGATGAATTCAATAAAAGCATTCCAAGGAGCACTAAATTGAAATACAAAGAGAAGCAATATCGTAAATATAAGAAAAAAGATAGGAAGTCCGGCATAACGATGTAAAAAAATGCGATCCAATCTACGGGTCAAAGGGTCTGTGTTGTCTTCCTTTTCTTTGACATAAGTTAAGAGTTGTTCAATGATTCGGTAACGATTTCGATTGATTTTCTGCTCATCCATATCTTTGCAAAGATGATGGATCACTTCCACATCCATCTGCCAGCTTTCCATTTGGGAAAACATTGTATCTGATCGTTTCAATAATTCATACGTAATGACATGACGTTGCTGTTCACTCAAGGACACATAAGCAGGTAATTTTTCATCAAGATAATTGTATAAGGAAACATAAGTTTCAACATCTTCATTGCATAACAAAGGGTAGTAAAAGCCTGTCGCTTGTTTTTGTTGTTCGATCATATTTCGTACAACGCCATGATCCGCTGTATGAAAAGCACTGACCGCAAGAATGGGAATCTGTAATCTTCTAGATATCTTATCAATGTCTATCTGCGTCCCTGCTTTATGTACAACATCCATGAAATTAAAAATGATCAACATGGGAATTTGTAGTTCTCTTAATAATAAAGTCAAATAAAGATTACGAGATAAATGACTGGCATCTACGACATTCACGATCAAATCTACAGGTTGATTTCGCAAATAATCATCAGTAATTCGTTCCTCATTCGCATTGTAAGAAAGACTATAACATCCCGGGAGGTCAATAAAATGATAATTTTCCTGATTCCATGTTACGACAGCTTCTTTTTTTTCTACCGTAACACCTGGCCAATTCCCTACCTTAAAATTCGCATGACTTAATGCATTGATCCATGCACTTTTCCCTACGTTAGGATTTCCGACAAAAGCAATCGTATATTCCTTCATACCAATTCCACCTCCAACTTACATGCATCTTTTTTTCTTAATAGAATAAAGCTTCCTCTTACATAAAATATATAAGGATCTTGCAATGGTGCTTTTTGAATCATCTGAATCCATGCCCCTTCATAGATTCCTAAATAAAACAAACGCATGGCATCTTGTTCCATCATATCGATATGTGTGATTCTTGCTTTTTGCATCTTATTTAAATCTGTTGCCCTCATTTTTATCACCATATATAAGATAGCGTGTTATGATTTCGAAAAAAGTCGCAAACATTCGATTGAAAACGGTTATATTTTTCATGCCCTATGAATATATTTTCATAAAATATGAAAAAATCAAATTTTTTATTTTCATTTTCGACATTTGCGTTTATAATATAAACAGGCTAAAAGGAGGAATTTTATGGCAAACCTAGATTTCGTAAAAGAAGCAGTACGTAAACGCAACCCAAATGATGCAGAATTCATTCAGGCTGTTGATGAAGTCATGCTTTCCTTAGAGAAAGTAGTGGAAAAACATCCCGAGTATATTGAAAAAGGTGTATTTGAACGTATGATAGAGCCAGAACGTCAAATTATCTTTCGAGTACCATGGGTCGATGATAATGGCAAGATTCAAGTAAATAGAGGCTATCGTGTAGAATTTAATTCAGCGATCGGGCCATATAAAGGTGGATTACGTTTTCACCCAAGTGTTAATATCAGTATCATCAAATTCTTAGGATTTGAACAGATATTTAAAAACAGTCTAACCGGTCTTCCTATGGGTGGAGGAAAAGGTGGTAGTGATTTTGATCCTAAAGGTAAAAGTGATGGCGAGGTTATGCGCTTCTGTCAAAGCTTTATGACGGAATTATCTCGTTATATCGGACCAAACACAGATGTTCCTGCAGGAGATATTGGTGTAGGTGGTCGTGAAATCGGTTATATGTTTGGTCAATACAAACGTATCCGTAATGAGTTTACCGGTGTATTAACAGGTAAGGGATTAAACTGGGGTGGTTCTTTAGCAAGAACACAAGCTACAGGTTATGGATTATGTTATTTCACAAATGCAATGTTAAAAAGCAAAGGACTTTCTTTTGAAGGTAAGAAGGTTGTTGTTTCAGGTAGTGGTAATGTAGCAATCTATGCAGCTGAGAAAGCAACACAGCTTGGTGCTAGTGTCATTGCTATGAGTGATTCTAGTGGATATATCGTTGATGAAAAAGGTATCGATCTTGCGCTCATGAAAGAAATCAAAGAAGTTAAACGTGGTAGAATTCATGAATATACAGAAAAGGTTGAAGGATCTGTATTCCATGCGAAAGAAAGCATTTGGAATGTTCCTTGTGACATTGCCCTCCCTTGTGCTACTCAAAATGAGCTTAACAAAGAAGATGCAGAAACATTGGTAAAACATGGAGTCATCGCAGTATGTGAAGGTGCGAATATGCCTACTACACCAGAGGCAATTGAGGTATTACAAAGCAATCACATCTTATATGCTCCAGGAAAAGCAAGTAATGCCGGTGGTGTTGCTACATCTGGATTAGAAATGTCTCAAAATTCAGCTCGCTTAAGTTGGACTTTTGAAGAAGTAGATGCTAAATTAAAAGACATCATGGAAAACATCTTTAAAACAGTTGATGAAACTGCAAAAGAATATGGGATGGAAGACAATTATATGGCTGGTGCAAATATCGCCGGTTTCATCAAAGTCGCAAATTCTATGATCGATCAAGGTATCGTTTAATTATATTCAAATACTGGCATCAGGAACACTCCTGATGCTTTTTTATAGCATAAAAAAGATACCCGAAGGTATCCTAATGATTGGCATAATACCAAATTGCCCATGTGTGAAACTCATTGATTTCAATATCTGCTTTTGAGAGCAAATCATCACGTTGACTTAAGATTGCTTTAGCCTCTTCTACTTCCGAAGTACTACACGATTGAGCCCCTGCCGAAGTATCTTTTTCTTTATCTTCATCGTCCAATGGATAACGTATACAACTTAACATTTCCACTTTTTTCACAATGTGGGAAGTTACATAATTTGCTTTTTCCTTAAAGATATAAGCAAGTGCGTAACTATCTTCTTCTGTTTCTTTTATGAAATCCAAGCTATCGATATTATCCGTTTTTTTATTTCTTGAAAACCTTATCGTATCATCCTTTGAAATTACAATATCAAGTTCATCAATTTCTGTCCCGACATCCCTTTTTAAATCAATGTTCCAACCTGCTTTTTCTATTTTCTCCTGTGTTTCTTTTGCAATTGTTTCATCATCCGTGGATCCTTTACAGGCTGTTATTCCCAAACATAAACATAGCATTAAAAAACTATAAATCACTTTTTTCATTTACGTTCCCTCCGTTTATTCTTATTATATCATTTTGAATCAGTAATTACAAAAAAAGCATCTCAATTAGATGCTCATGACTCTATTTCCATATGTCGCTTAATAATAGAAGATATCAAATCTGCAGCTAGCTTAGGATCATCATTACAAACAATATATTTATAATTGTTCATCATTTTCATTTCCTTATCAGCTTTTGCTAATCTTTGCTGAACGATTTCTTCCGGCTCACTTCTTCTACCACGAATTCTCTTTTCCAATTCCTCCATACTTGGTGGAATGATAAAGATAGACAATGCATCAGGACATTTCTCACGCACCTGAGTAGCTCCCTGTACTTCGATTTCCAGTAAGACATTTTTTCCCTCATTGCGCAATTTCTCAACTTCTTCCATCGGAGTTCCATAGTAATTTCCTACAAATTCTGCCCATTCTAGTAACTCTCCGTTTTTGATGGCATTTTCAAACGATTCCTTTGTTGTAAATATGTAATCTACACCATCTTGTTCCCCAGCTCTTGGACTTCTTGTCGTCATCGAAATGGAATAAGCCAATTTCAATGATTCATCATCCATAAAATAACTGCGAATGGTACCTTTTCCGACTCCACTAGGTCCACTGATGATAATCAATAACCCTTTTTTCATGCGCTCACCTCTCAACATCTTTATTAACATTTTACTAGTTGAACCCACCAATGTCAAACAAGTTTCTAAGAAAATTTGATTTTATGGTATAATAGGAGCATTGAGGTGAGAAAATGGCATTAGATGGTTTATTACTACGACAATTAAATAACGAAATACATACCTATTTACCTGCCAAAATATTAAAAATTCAGGCAGTCAGTGATACAGAGCTTTTATTTACATTACGTACGCAACAGGGCAATCAAAAATTAATGATTTCTTTACATAGTGTTTATAATCGAATCAATATTACAAAAGAATCTTATACGACGTTAGAGACCCCGGGTAATTTTGTTATGTTACTTAGAAAACAAATAGATGGTGGTATCATACGTTCCATGATACAGATCGGATTAGATCGTATTTTACATATGGAAATTGAAGCAAGAAATGAAATGGGTGATATTCATACCAAGCATTTCTATATCGAATTGATGGGTAAATATGCGAATGTGATATTGGTAGATGAAGAGATGAGGATCATTGATGCATTAAAACGCATTCCTCCTTTTGAAAACAATTCCAGAACCATACATCCCGGAGCAATGTATACCTTACCGGCTCCACATACCGGAAAACAGGATCCTTATCATTATGACCAAATTGATCTTGAGGAATCCTTTACCAAACAATTCCATGGGTTTTCGCCATTATTAAGCAAAGAAGTTCAATTTCGCATCCATCATGGAGAATGTTTTGACGATATCATGAAACAAATCAAAGATTCTACGTCTTTGTTTATCCATGATATTGATGATACAATGTTTTTTCATTGTATCCCTTTAACTCATTTAAGTAAGCATTATCGTGAATACCCTTTAATGAAAGGGATGGATGTGCTTTTTTATCATAAAGAAGAAAAAGTTCGCATCAAACAGCAAAGTGGTGATCTTTTTAAAGCATGTAAAAAAGAGCTTCGCAAGAATGAAGCAAAGTTACCAAAATTAAGGCAAAGCTTAAAGGAAGCAATGGATTGCGAGCAATATCGAGAATATGGTGATTTATTATTTGCGTATATGAATACGATACAAAAAGAAAAGATGATCACCCTTCCCTCTTTTGAAACAGGAGAAGATGTAAGCATTCCAATTGATATGCGATTTGATTTAAAAACAAACGCAAATAAATATTATCAGAAATATCATAAGTGTAAACGTGCTCAAAGCATACTACAAGAGCAAATAGAGTTATGTGAAAAAGAGATTCGTTATTTTGAAGCTATGCAAGTACAGTTAGAACAAGCCGGTATTCAGGATGCAATGGAAATAAGAGAGGAACTTGCTCGACAAGGGTATATCAAGGCTTATAAAAGTAAGATTCGCAAAAAGAAAAAACAAGAACTTCCTCATTATGATACCTTTCAATTTGGTGATGTCACATTATATTTAGGAAAAAACAATTTACAAAATGAATATGTTACTTGGAAACTAGGTCGAAAAAATGATATGTGGTTTCATGCAAAAGATTTACATGGTGCTCATGTTGTCCTAACTACAGATACACCTAATGAAGAATTGATACGAAATGCTGCCATGTTAGCGGCATGGTATAGCAATGGACGTTTTTCTTCTAGTGTACCTATCAATTATTGTTTAGTCAAACAATTGAAAAAAATACCTGGAAATAAAGGAAGCTTTGTTTCGCTAAGTACCTATAAAACAATCTATATCGATCCTGATGCAGCATTTATACAACAACTCATTGATGAACATCAAATTCCTACTAAATAAAGGAAAAAGGTTACAATGCTTGAAATGAGATTGGTTAAGCACATATGATAAAAGAAAAGCGATGACACCTCATCGCTTTTTCCTTTATAATAATGTAATATGATGTTCCTGACATACCTTGATCATCTCATCATCCCATTGACTTACCTGTACTTCTCCGATATGAGCTTTATTAAGTAAAATCAAACAAATACGACTTTGACCGATCCCTCCGCCAATGGTTAATGGTAACTCATCTTTCATCAGCATCTGATGAAACGGTAATTGTAGTCGTTCTTCACAGCCTGCTTTTTTTAACTGACTTTGTAAAGATTCTTTATTGACTCGTATGCCCATACTACTGATTTCAATCGGACAATCTAATATTGGATAATACAATAGAATATCACCATTTAAACTCCAATCATCATAATCCGGTGCACGACCATCATGACGCTCTCCACTCTTTAAGACATCCCCGATCTGCATGATAAATACGGTCTTATATTGTTTTGTGATTTCATATTCTCTTTGTTTCGGTGTTAGTTCAGGATAACGATCTTCTAGTTCCTGAGTGGTAATGAAATAAACATCTTCTTGAATAAAAGGCTCTAGGTTCTCAAATACGATATCCAATTCCTTTTCCGTTTCCTTTAATGCTTTCATAATATTTCTAACGGTTAATTTCAAAAATTCAAGTGTTCTGTTTTTATCATCGATGATTTTTTCCCAGTCCCATTGATCAACATAAGATGAATGAAGATTATCTAAGACTTCATCACGACGAATAGCATTCATATCTGTATATATTCCTTTACCGATATTCATATGATAACGTTTCAAAGCCATACGTTTCCATTTGGCAAGAGAATGAACAATTTCAATATCTTCATTTTCAATTTCCTTTACATCAAAGCTTACAGGACGCTCTACCCCATTTAAATCATCGTTAAGTCCACTGCTTTTTCGAACATATAATGGAGCACTGATCCTCATAAGGTTCAAATGATGTGCCAATCTTCTTTCAAATAAATCTTTTACATATTTAATAGCGATTTCCGTAGAAATGATATCTAGCTTATTTTCATAATTTTTTGGTAATAACAAATCTTTTGCTGCCATAGAATCTCTCCTCACTGTACAGCATCTATTATACCGTATTTTATTTCTAAAATATATCCTTTTTTGAAAATATTTTCGTATAAGTTTTCATTTATTATCATTAGAATGATTTTATTTCAAAATATTAATATGATCAAGAGCAAAGTTTATTTATACAAACGATAAACATATAAATGTTCAATGATCTCTTTTTGAAAGGAATTTTTCTCAAGGACTCGTTGGCTACGTACATTTTTCTGATCAACCAAAGCATAAATACAAAGAATCGGCAGTTTAGAAAAAACTTCCTGACACATCAATGCAACTGCTTCGCTCATGATTCCTTGATTCCAATAAGATGCTCCTACCCAATAGGAAAGTTCACAGGAAGATTCATTCTTAACTTGTGCACTGATAAATCCCACTACTTGTTGATCTTTTAATATTGCTCGATACAAAAAACGTTTTGGATCAGCATTTTGATAAAAATAGATCATACTCATTGCGCTTAAAAATGTATCTGGATAAAAATATTTCATAATTCTTTTTCCCGAAATTGAAGGATGCATGGATAAAGAATGTAATACTAGCGCATCTTCCTCTTCCCAAGCACGAATAGATATTTGCATATAGACACCACCCTTTTGCCTATAGTATGCACAAAGAAAAAAATGGTTATACAAAGATGATAATTCATAAAACAGAAAAAGTGATACTCATCCTCAGTACCACTTTCTATCTTATATTAAGGTTTTACTTTTACGCATACTCCATCAGGACCAGGCGTTGTATTTAAGTAATCAGCGATGGCTGCTTTCTGATCTGGTTTACATGGCTTACAAGTTCCTACAACGTCAACTTCTCCATTGACCAGAGCCTCAGCAAGTCCACTGCATCCAGCATATCCACAACTACCACAGTTATAATTAGGAAGCATCCCAGATACTTTTTCAATTCGTTCATCAACTTCAACACTTAAAAATTTATCTGCGACACCTAGACCCAATCCTAAGATTGCTCCTAAAACCAACATCATTAAAATCGCAATTATTACTGTTTCCATGATTCCATACCCCTTTCTTATTCATCGTGTGCAGGGTTGTTACTGCAGGATGTATCATGACAGCCTTTGCACTCTGCTTTCAAATTTTCGCATCCTTTTGGAAGTGGTGTCTTGTGGTTCAAATGATACACCAAAGCATAAATACCTCCAAGAATGCCTAAATACAGAAACGACATTAAAATGGTATCCATCTTAAACCAATCCCATCAATCCGGAAAAAGCAAGAGCCATGATTCCTGCAACGATCAAGGCAATTGGATTTCCTTTAAATGCTACTGGTGTATCACATGCATCCAAACGTTCACGAATGGTAGCGAAGATATACAATACCATTGTAAAGCCAATTGGGATAGCAATAGAATAAGTTAACATTTCCACAAAGTTATATCCATTTGTGATATTGTTCAAGGTAACATTTAATACAACACAGTTTGTAGTAATCAATGGAAGGTATACACCCAAAGCCTTATATAAGGTAGGGCTTGTTTTCTTGATGATCATTTCTACAAGCTGTACCAAAGCAGCAATTACCAAGATAAAGGTAATCAGATCCATAAACTGTAATCCGAGTTTATCTAATACTAGATAATATAACCCATAGGTTACGATACTTGCGACAACGATAACAAAGGTAACGGCAGCACCCATTCCAATGGCACTACTACTCTTTTTGGACACACCCATGAATGGACACATACCAAGGAACTGATTAAGGACAACGTTATTGATGAATACAAATGTAATCAACATAACAAACAAATTACTCCAGTCGATATTCATACCTTATTTCGCCTCCTTTTCCAGTTTTTTTGCTTTTTCAGCCTGATGATTTTTATAGGCTGCTAGCCCGGCAGCCAATAATGCAAACGTACAGAATGCACCAAATGGCTGTGTGAACATTGAAATTGTAAAATCCTCAGGAATGATGCGAATAGAGAAAATATTTTGTGTGATGTCAAACGGATTATCAAAGGACAAGATACCGGTAGCAATGACTTGACGAATTGCAGACATCACAATGATACTAACTGTGTAACCAAGCCCCATGCCCAAACCATCTAACGCTGAATCCAATGGTTTATTTTTACTGGCAAATGCTTCCGCACGTCCTAGAATGATACAGTTTACTACGATCAATGGAATAAATACACCCAAAGCACTATCTAAACTAGATGCATATGCTTTGATGAGCATTTGTATCACTTTCACCAAGGTCGCAATGATAACGATGTATACAGGGATACGAATCTCTGATGGTGTGATATTACGAATCAATGATATGATCACATTACTCATAATCAAGACCAGAATAACGGCAACGCCCATACCGATTGCATTGTTTAAAGTGGTGGTAATTGCCAAAGTAGAACATAATCCTAAATATAACGAGAACACAGGATTTTCACGGATGAAACCTGCTGTAAAATTTTCTTTACGATTCATTCTTCATCCCTCCTATTTCAAATTGTCAGCCTGATATTTGGCTGCTTCCATAATACCTTCAAGCAATGGTTTACTTGTAACAGTAGCTCCCGTGATCGTATCATCAAGCAAATCTGCGCTTGTCGCATCCTTGCCTTTTAAAGATTCACGAAATGGTGCATCTGTAACTTTCGTACCAATTCCTGAAGTATCTCCATTGGAGATAGCTACATAATCATTGATTTTTCCATCCGCATCCAATGCTACAAGAAAGCTTGTTCCATCCTTATACCCTTTGGTCTGCATCTTGAAAATATAGCCTTTTCCTTCTACTTTAAAGATTTTTTGAATGGTGTCAGATACATTTTCAGCTTCCACCTTAAATGCGTCATCCGCAACATCATTATAAATCTCTTTTAATGTTTTCTTTTCTGCTTCTAACTCATTAGCAGCAATCACAGGGGCTGTCATTTTATTGGCAAAACCCAATGCTGCTCCCGCAAGTGCAGCAATCAGAGCTAAGAAAACTGTTAAATGAATGATCTTTTTCATGTCGTTCTTACCTCCTAATAGCCCAATGCGCTACGAACTTCTTCAACTGCACGAACCGCAGATTTACTTGAGAAAGTTGCACCACTGACTGCATCATTAATTTCTACTGTGATATCTTTTGTAAGATCAGCTCCTATAAATTGCTTTAAGAATGCTTCTGCCTTGATTCGATCGCCTTCATATTCTGTATCATTGATCTTTGTTGGAGTAACAGAAACGATGTTATTTTCTTTTACTACGATATCAAATTCATTGTATTTCTCTGGATCAGAAATAGAAGCATATCCTTGTGCTAATACATGATAAGTGGTAGAACCATCATCATTTGCATATTGTTGTGAAACTTCTGCTTTAAATTTCTGAACATCTGCATCACCGGTAGTCACAAATACCTGAGGATCTGGTTCTTTTGCTTCAATCACATTTCCTGCAAGAAGAACAGAACCTAATCCGATGATTGCGACCACACCGAATATGATAGATGCTTTTTTACGTATTGCCAACTGTTTTCCTTCTAATGCTTTTTCAATCATTGGTGTTAACATATTCATGATCAAGATAGAGTATAGACATCCTTCTGGAAGGTTTGCCTTGATACGAATCAATACCGTGATGATAGCAGCACCCAATGCAAAGATACAACGCCCTTGTGCACTGGTTGGTGATGTAACCGGATCGGTCAACATGAAGATAGCGCCAAAGATAACACCACCAGTTAAAACGTGAAGCAATGGATACCAAATAAAGCCTGGAATTCCTTCATAAGATCCAACACCACGCATCAATGCGATACATGCAGTCAAAACAAAGATGCTTCCCAAATAGATGCTAGGTACACGCCAATCGATTACCTTACGAATCGCTAACACAATTCCTACCAATAGAATCACAAGTGCGCTTGTTTCGCCAATTGCGCCTGGATACCAACCGGTAAATAATGTACCAAATCCACCTAGCTTTTCCATCATCTCAGAAATCATTTCCGGATTTACAACAAGCCAGTGAAACTCAGAAGCAATCATCGTTGTTGGTGTTGCTGTTGTTGTAACATCTGTCGCAACACCCATAAAAGTAGCAAACACAATGGCTCTACCAACTGCCGCAGGATTGAAGATATTATTACCAAAACCTCCGAACAACAACTTCGCAAAGAAGATAGCAAAGAAAGTAGATACACCAAGTGCATATGGTGTGATATCGATCTTGCACATCAAAGTCAAAATGATTGCGGTTATCCAACCAAAGCTTCCTGATAAATAATGTTTCAAATAATTCAAATCAAATTTTTGATCTTTTTTTGTGAAATATGCCCATACACTTTCTGTTACCAATGCGGTTAATAGTGAAACCACCATCAATTTTACCGCCTGTAAGGCATGGTCGATTCCATAAGTGCTATTGTAATAGAATAATGAGAACGCAAATACTACTAGAAGTCCTAGCATCAACTCTAACATAATTCGTTTCGTACTTTGTTTCTGGCGTAAGTTAGGCGATGCATTAAATATGAATTTCATGAATACCCTCCTTACTTCTTAGCCAGCATCAACTGGCGTTTTGCTTTTCTTACATTTTCCGTCACATCCAAACGAGAAGGACAGATATAGGTACAAAGACCACATTCGATGCAATCTAAAGCACATAGATTTTCCATCGTTTTCTTATCTTTTGTTTTTACTGCCTGTGCAATACGAACCGGTTGTAATCCAGCAGGGCAATGATCAGAACATTTACCACAGCGCAAACATGCTACAGAATCGAATGGTTTGTTTTCCAATACAGTCAATGCATTCATATTACGATCGATGACAAACTTATCGTTCACAATAGTTTTTCCCATCATTGGACCACCAGCAATTAACTTCACTTCTTCTGCAGTATACCCACCACATGCAGCGATGACCTCGCTTGCTGGAACACCTACTGGAACATGCACATTTACAGGATTTTTTACAGCATTTCCTGATACCGTCAATACCTTATCTGTAATTGCCTTTCCTTTGGTCAATGCTTTTCCAAAAGCAATCGCTGTTGATGCATTATTGACAACTGCCCCAACCTCACCAGGCAACTTATCATATTCTTTATGTATGATCTCACGTACCAATGTACGTTCCCAGCCCATTGGGTAAACATCTGGTACGGGTGTTACATGAACACCATCCATCCCTTGAACGGCTTCCTGTACAAAGGAAATCAAATCAGGATGTGTTTTCTTTATCGCAATACATACTTCAGGTGCATCTGCCATCTTTTTCATAGCTGCTACACCGATTACAAAATCTTCTTTATTGGCAAATAGCATCTTATAATCCGCAGTAATGTATGGCTCACATTCTACTGCATTGATGATCAGCTTCTCTACATTTTTCGCAAACTTATACTTAATATAGGCAGGGAATCCTGCACCTCCCAAACCGATGATACCTGCATTCATCATGAAGGTTACCAATTCATCCTTACTGGCAGTTTTGTAATCCATTGGTTCAAATGAAGGTACCTCACGATATTCTCCATCATTTTCAATTACCAGATGCTCCACTGGTTTTAATGAAGAGTGCATCAATTTCTGCTTCCCTTTCACAGTGCCACTCACACTGGAATAAATAGGGACCACATTACGCTCATTACACTCAGCTAGCTTGGTTCCAACCGCAACCTGATCGCCCTCTTTTACAAACATTTCAAAATTTGTCGCAGCCCCGGCTACCAAAGGAATATAGACTTCCTTACCTGCCTTGACCTCTAGGATATCGTTATGATCCGTCAAATCTTTGAAACCTTGTATGTGCTGACGCATTGGACCTTTAAACAATGACATCATAGTCACCTTACCTTTCTCTTCGCTAGATTTTTTGCTTTACCATGTGGCTAGTGAAAATCTCCACATACAGTTCTTATTATAGCATTATCATCTAGCAAGAAAAAGAAAAATATTGAATTTTTGTTACAATTTCACATAATTGTCAAAGATTGGCGATTCTAGTGACTTTTGAATCTTTTCCTTTCACAAAAGATGGAAAAATTAGTAACCTTTGATTGCTTTTCCTTGTATTCTATCTTCTATCTCGGCTATAATAGAAAACGGTGATAAATATGAAAAAAATATTATGTGTGCTCCTGTTATTATTGACTTTAGGAGGATGTAAAGAAAAGGCACTAAGTAAATATACGACAACGCTTACCGATGTCGGCTTTGATACCTTTATCAGCTTTACCGCTTATACGGTGAATGAGGCTTCCTTTAACAATTATGCAGACAAATTAAAGGATGAATTCCAAACTTATAACAAACTATTTGATAAATACAACGATTATGAAGGTATCAACAACATCAAAACGATCAATGACCAAGCAGGGAAACAACCTGTGGTCGTGGATCAAAGTATTATAGAGTTGCTTCAGCTTTCGAAAAAATATTACGAATTAAGCAATCATCAATTTGATGTGACCATGGGTGAGGTCTTGGAAATCTGGCACGATGTTAGAGATGCTGGTGTCATCGCTAATGAAGAACATAAGCCTAGTAGCATTCCAAGCCAAGAAGAACTGAATCAAGCAGAAAAAAACAGTGGCTGGGATAAGATAGTGATCGATGAAGAAAAAAGCAGTGTCTATATCAAAGATCCAAATACATCTTTAGATGTCGGTGGTGTTGCGAAAGGTTTTGCGGTTGAAAAAATTGCCCAAATGCTAGAAAAAGATGGCCTTGACAGTGCTATCATCAATGCCGGTGGTAATGTTCGTATCATTGGCAGTAAACCAGACAATGGTACATGGAGCGTTGGATTACAAATACCAAACTTAGACCAATTGGAAACCGATTCTTTATTGTCTTTGAAGTTTGATCATTCCAATTCTTTTGTGACAAGCGGAGATTATCAACGATATTATATGTACAATGATGAAATCATGCATCACATCATTGATCCGGATACATTATTTCCTGCAAGACATTGTCGTAGTGTTACCTTAATTTGCCAAGACAGTGGCATTGCGGATATTTTGTCTACAACATTATTTACTATGAGCTATGAGGAAGGGAATGCCTTTTTGAAAACATTGAAAGAAAAAGAAGGTATTGATGCGGAAGCCATATGGGTATATGATGAAAAACAACCCGCAGAAAAAGGTAGTGATACAATAGAAGTAAAAGGTTATGAAGTTGCAATGTCAGATGGATTAAAGGAGCATGTCAACATAAAATAAAAGATAGGCTTTTATTAAATAGATGGAAAAAAAGAATCCAAAGCGATTGAATATCATTTGCTTTAGATTCTTTTTATTTCTTCTATTTTTTAACTTCTAATGTCCAATGGAAGGTGTCTTCCAAATCACCCCATTGAATGCCAGTCAAAGTATCATATAACTTTTGAGTTAATGCTCCTGTTTTGAAATCATTGATGGTTACGATATCACCTTTGTAATTTAATTCGCCAACCGGTGAGATAACTGCGGCAGTTCCTGTACCGAATGCTTCCTCTAATCTTCCATCCTTACCTGCTTGCATTAATTCATCTATTGCAAGATGACGTTCTTCCACTTCATATCCCCATTCCTTCAACAAGTGGATGATGGAATCTCTAGTAACACCTGGAAGTACCGTACCATCACATGGTGCGGTAATGATCTTACCATCGATCTTAAACATAACATTCATGGTACCAACTTCTTCCACATACTTACGTTCAACACCATCTAACCATAATACCTGTGTATAACCAAGCTTTTCTGCTTTGACCTGAGCTGCAATGCTTGCGGCATAATTACCACCACACTTGGTAAACCCTGTACCACCTTTGGTTGCACGAACAAATTCATCTTCAACATAGATTTTTACAGGATTGACACCTTCAGGATAATACGCACCAACCGGTGATAAAATAACCATGAATTTATATGCACTACTTGGATGTACCCCTACAGCTGCTTCTGTCGCAAACATAAAAGGACGAATATATAAGGAAGTCCCTTCTGCGGTAGGAATCCAATCTGATTCATAAGCTACCAATTTTTCAATGGCTTCTACAAACATATCTTCTGGTACAACTTCCATGCACAAACGACGATTGCTGTTCGCAAATCTTCTTGCATTCATCTCTGGACGGAACAATAAAATTCTACCGTCCTTTGTTTTATAAGCCTTCAATCCTTCAAAAGTCTCTTGTGCATAATGTAGCACAAGCGTTGCAGGGTCCATGCAGATTGGTCCATATGGCTCTATTTTAGCGTTGTGCCATCCTTTTTCAGTTGTCCAATCCATGGTAAACATATAATCCGTAAAATGTTTTCCAAAACCTAAGGATTGATCCCAGGCTGGTTTTTCTTTTAACGTTTTCGCTTTTACATATTCGATTTCCATAACTACACTCTCCCTTTTTTACTATGTGTTTTTAAGACTACACCTATTTGATTTATAAGTCAATATAGTTTCATTCATTTTCAGTAAATTTTCACAGCCATTCCCTATCTCAACTGTCTTTGATGAAGCGTTTTCATCCAAATATATCCATTTTTACTTGTTTTATTTACAAATGAAACAAATTACATTATTTTCATATTTTTTCAATAATTGGTTGACATCATAAAAAACAAGGTGTAAGATAATGGGCGAACAAGGATAAATGCGATGAGCAAGACCTATTGTTTTGGAGATTCTCCTCACAGAGAGTTTACATCAATGCTGAAAGTAAACAGGAAGAAACCAAAGCATCTCACTTGTAAGCAGTAAACAGAACATAGTGGAACACTATTAGTAAGGGATACCGTACTTTCCACGTTACAGGAAAGCATATTATTTTTTGATATGGCTAAGGGGCATGATATGCAATCTAAGTGGTACCACGTAAACATCGAAAGGTTTTCGTCTTAGAGTTTCTAGGAAGGAAACCTTTTTATTTATTCTTGTAAGGAAAGAGAGGAAATTTGTATGAGTGGATTATTGATTTTAGGAATCGCAATCTTGGTGTTGACAAGCGCTTATTTATTATATGGTCGCTTTCTTGCCAAAACATGGGGCATTGATCCAAAGGCAAAAACACCTGCCTATGAAAAAGAAGACGGAGTAGATTTTGTGCCAAGTCATAAATGGGAAGTATTTGCACATCAATTTTCAAGTATCGCTGGAGCAGGACCGGTCACCGGACCCGTTATGGCAATGATGTTTGGATGGCTACCTGCTTTTTTATGGGTACTGTTAGGTGGCATCTTTTTTGGAGCCGTACAAGATTTTGGCGCATTATACGCTTCGGTGAAAAGCCATGGAAAATCCATGGGTGGTATTATAGAACAATATATCGGCAAAGCAGGCAAGAAACTGTTCTTCTTATTTTGTTGGCTCTTTACCTTATTGGTCATTGCGGCTTTCGCAGATATGGTTGCGGGAACTTTTCAAGGTTTCAATGCTGAAGGGGCTAAGCTACAACCGAATGCAGCAGCCGCATCGATTTCTATGCTCTATATCTTCGTGGCAATTGCTTTTGGTATCTTCTTAAGAAAGACGAACATCCGTGGTTGGAAACAAGCAATGATTGGCATTGTATTGATCATCGCCATGTTAGCTGGTGGAATCGCATTTCCATTATATTTTAGTAAACATGTATGGATCTATGTGGTATTCGTTTATATCTTTTTTGCCAGTGTCACACCGATGTGGCTATTAAAACAACCAAGAGATTATCTGACTACCTTTTTATTTATTGCGATGATTGCTGGGGCAGTGATTGGTGTATTGGTTAGTAATCCTAGTGTGAGTACACCTGCCTTTACAGGATTTGTGGCAGCCAATGGATCTTATATGTTTCCTACCCTATTCATTACCATAGCATGTGGTGCTGTTTCCGGATTTCACTCTTTGGTATCCAGTGAGACCAGCTCTAAGCAGATTGAAAATGAAAAAGATATGCTACAGGTAGGATATGGTTCCATGCTATTAGAATCATTGTTAGCTGTATTGGTCATTGTCGTAGTAGGATCGCTTGCTGCTATGGCTTCCAATGGAACTCTAGATGCAGGACTTGCCAATATTGCACTTGCGGATAACGCCACACCATTTACAAAATTTTCCGTTGGCGTTACTGGATTGTTAAGTCGCTTTGGATTACCACAAGAAGTCGGTATGTGTATCATGACGATGTTTGTTTCCGCATTGGCACTTACTTCACTTGACGCTGTTGCACGTATCGGTAGAATGTCTTTTCAGGAATTTTTCGAAGTAGAAGATGGCGAAAAACAAAATAAGCTTGTCCTATTTGCGACAAATAAATATGTAGCGACGCTCATCACTTTAGCAGGTGGTTATCTATTATCTCTAGGAGGTTATAACAATATTTGGCCATTATTCGGTAGTGCCAATCAGCTATTAGGTGCCATGGTCTTAGTTTCTTTATCTGTTTTCTTAAAAGTGACCGGTCGTAAAGGATGGATGCTATATATCCCAATGACATTGATGCTGATCTGTACCATGACATCTCTTGGATTATCCATTTATCAAATTTGTATGAAACTGTTTGTTCAAGGTGGATTTGTACTGATGATAGATGGTCTTCAATTAGTCTTTGCGATACTTTTGGTAGCTCTTGGCTTAATGATCACCTTCTGTTCAGGGAAAAAGCTTTTTGATGAGGAGGAAGCCTCAAAACCAGTTCAGGATAGGTTGGTAAAACAATCCTAATCAACCATGTTAAGGACATATGCCCATGTTTCCATGTGTATGTGTCTTTTTTTCTCTTATTTTCATAGAATACAAAATTTACCTATCCAGTTCGTACGCAAAAAAAGAGGAAAATCCGCATATCCCATGCTACAATAAGTTGGTCAAGGAGGAATCCTATGGAATGGAATGAAAAACTGCAAAAGATCATCGATTATGTAGAGCATCATCTTCAACGTACAGAAGAGTCAATCAATCAACAAGAAATCACTAAGATAGCCGGTTGTTCTTATTCCTTTTTTCTGAAAGTATTTTCTTATATGAATGGCATCACCTTTGCTGAATATATTCGATATCGTAAAATGACACTCGCAGGATATGATTTAAAAAGTACACAGTTAAAAGTGATTGAGATCAGCTATAAATATGGATATGAATCCCCGACCTCATTTACAAAGGCCTTTCAACAATTTCATGGTGTTACTTGTAAAGAAGCTCGAGAACAGGATACCAAGCTTCGGGTTTATCCTAAAATGCAACTTTACCAAAACCAAAGTTACGCATGGAAACTAGTAAAAAAGCCTGAACTTCGATTGGTTGGCATAACAACAAAAATTTCTTATCAAGATCACCAACAAGCACGTTTGATTCCTGCTTTTTGGAATGAATGTCAAAAGAATGGTTCCTATGCTAAGCTCATCGCTTTAGATAAAGGCAACCCTGCTGGTATCTATGCAATCTTTCAAGAATTTAATCAAGAGGAACAAACACAAAGTTATGCGCTCATGGTTGCGACTTCAAAAGACATCCCTGATGGTTTCCAAGAATACATCCTTCCAGCTTCTACTTGGGCGATATTTGATTGTTATGGACCACAGCCTAACGCCATTCAACATGGTTGGCGCTATCTTCAAGAAGAGTGGCTTTTACAATATCCATTTCAACACGCTCCCTATCCTGAATTAGAATGGTATAGTGATGGTAATTCCTATGACTTAGACTATCTTTCCCAAATATGGATACCCATTATCAAATAAAAGGAGAACATTATGAATCAATTATCATTTGAAGATTTTTTAGAAACCGTACCAAATAAAGATGTAGCTTTTGTTACATCCTTACATGAAGAGCTAATGAAACAAGGTTGTACTTACGAATGTAAACTAGCCAAAAGTGGTTATACCTTAACATATTACACCCCAACCTGTCATCGAGCACTTGCGACCTATATCTTTCGTAAAACTGGTATGAAGCTTCGTATGTATCCACAACATCTTCATCAATATGAAGCCTACCTAGATGATCTACCAGATAAGATGAAAAAGGAAATCAAAAAAGCCTCAGTTTGTAAACGTTTGATAGACCCATCTACCTGTAATCAAAAATGTGTCATGGGTTATGATTTTTATATGGATCAAGAACATTATCAAAAATGTCGTTACATGGCATTTCAACCAAACCTATCCGAAGAAAACGATCCATATATTATGATGATATTAAAAAAGGAACTTTCTTGTAGATAAACGAAAGCAATCAACCTTTGTTTAGTGGTTCATCAAGCATAGAACATCAGTATGCAAAGCGTATGAACATGTAAATTAGTTCATTAAAAAATGGTACGATTGGATGCGTGATCGTACCATTTATTTCTTTATTTTATGTGCAGTGATGATGGTATCGCTATGGGCATTGATCGTAATAACACTATCTTTTGTGTAAACATACCAATTTTTGCCTTTTCTTGATACGCTACTTTGTTCATCTATGATCTGTCTTTGACACCATGCTACCACATCCTCCTGTAGCTTTAAATTGCGTTCTATGCGTTGAATCCCCAATTGTGTTGTATGCAACTTAGTGATATGAGAGTATAATTCTGACTTATCTTTATCCATTGACCTGATCCTTTCATCTCTGATGCAACGTATACAAAATTTAGTTCATATAAACTATAGGAAAGGAAGATATCCGATCAACATCTTCCTTTTTTCTTTAAGCTTTTTTCTTCATTTCTTCAAGTTGTTTTTCAACGATCGTATATTGAGAACGATAGCCTTCTAGCTTTTCCTTCTCTGCATGAACCTTTGCCTCAGGTGCTTTATTGACGAAGTTCGGATTACTTAACATACCTTCACCACGCTTGATTTCACCGGACAAGTGTTTTAATTGTTTACTTAACTTTTCGATTTCTTCTTGAACATTGATGATACTTGCCAACGGTACTGATAAGGTACCATTCAGAATAGGACGAATGACCATTTCCTCTTTGCTTTCCTCATTGATCCAAGATGCATGGCACATCTTCTGAAGGATCGCATTGATCTTTTCATCAGATGCTACTAAGGTTTCTTTTTCATCTTTGATGATAACATCAATATCCATACTTGGTTTCAAGTTATAGTCAACCTTAATTGCACGAACTGCTTCAATCATCGTAATCAATTGGCGAACAGAAGCCATTTCCTTTTCATTCATCGTGATATCCACTGTTTTTGGCCAAACTTCTTGATTGATGCTGTCCATTGCATGTGGCATGCTCAAATAAATTTCTTCTGTGACAAATGGCATAAATGGCTCTAACATACGGATGATACCACTCAATACAGTAATCAATGTAGATTTTGCCGCTGTTACTGCTTTGATATCATCGCTTTGTAATCCAGCCTTTGACAATTCAATATACCAACTACAAAAATCATCCCAGATAAAGCTATATAATTCATTACCAACCAATGCAAATTCATACTTATCCATATTGGTGCTAACATTTTCCAATACTTCATTGAATCTGGTAAGGATCCATTTATCAATAATACCAACGTTGCTTAAATCAATCTCTTCCAGTTTCATATCTTTGATTTGCATCAAAGTAAAACGACTTGCATTCCAAATCTTATTGATAAAATTCCAACTTGCTTCTACTTTTGTATCAATAAAACGCAAATCTTGACCCGGCGTTGAATTTGTCGTTAAGAAGAAACGTAAAGCATCAACACCATATTGCTCGATGACATCCATTGGATCAATTCCATTACCTAAAGACTTTGACATCTTACGTCCTTGGGAATCACGTACCAACCCATGAATCAAAACATCTTTAAATGGACGCTTCTTCATACAATATCTCGTTTGGAATGCCATACGTGCTACCCAGAAGAAGATGATATCATAACCTGTTACCAATAGATCATTTGGGAAATAACGGTTAAGATCATCGGTTTCATTTGGCCAGCCAAGCGTTGAAAATGGCCATAATGCACTAGAGAACCATGTATCTAAGACATCCTCATCCTGTACCCACTGTTCGATATCCTTTGGATCTTCCATCCCAACATAGATTTCACCGGTTTCCTTGTGATACCACGCAGGAATACGATGTCCCCACCATAATTGTCGTGAAATACACCAATCCTCAATGTTTTCCAACCATTGATGGAACGTTTTTTCAAAACGTGCAGGATAGAAATGAATTTTTTCTTCCTCTATTTCTTGATGTTTTAAAACATCCTCAGCAAGAGGTTTCATTTTCACGAACCATTGTTTAGATAAATATGGCTCTACAATGACACCGGTACGCTCCGAATGACCAACTTGATGCATATGTGTTTCGATATGATCAACAACACCAGCTTGTTCAAAATCTTTCACCAATGCTTTACGACACTCAAAGCGATCCATTCCTGCATAACGATGTGCCATCTCATTCATCGTACCATCAGGGTTCATACAAATTGGCATAGGCAAACCATATTTTTTCGCCAATGCAAAGTCATTTGGATCGTGTGCAGGGGTACATTTCATAACAGCAGTACCAAAAGACATATCAATATAGTCATCTGCCATGATTGGAAGCTTTTCTCCATTGGCTGGATTTATGACATGCATTCCAACGATTCCCTGATAACGTTCATCATCTGGATGAACAAAAATAGCCTGATCCGCAAACATGGTTTCTGGACGTGTTGTCGCAATGACAAGGTTTTCACCGTTTTCTACAATTTTATAATTAAAGTAGTACATGGCTCCTTCGATTTCTTTATGAATAACTTCTATATTAGATAACGCAGTTTTTGCTTCAGGATCCCAATTGATGATACGTTCTCCCTGATAGATCAACCCATCCTCGTACAAATCTACAAATACCTTTCGAACAGCAGCACTTAATCCATCATCTAAGGTGAAGCGTTCTCTTGTATAGTCTAAAGAAAGTCCCATTTTTGACCATTGTGTACGAATGGTAGAAGCATATTCTTCTTTCCATTCCCATGCACGATCTAAAAATTTCTCACGTCCGATATCATAACGTGAAATACCTTCTTTTTTTAAGCGCTCATCTACTTTCGCCTGGGTGGCAATACCAGCATGATCCATGCCAGGAAGCCATAACATATCATAGCCTTGCATACGTTTATAACGTGCTACAATATCTTGTAGAGTTGTATCCCATGCATGTCCTAAATGAAGCTTTCCTGTTACATTAGGTGGTGGAATTACGATACAGTATGGGTCCTTGCTTTTATCCCCTGCAGTAAAATATCCTTGTTCGATCCATGTTTTATAATGTTCTTGTTCTACCTTCAAATGATCATATTTTGTATCCATTTCTTTTTTCATTTTTTCTTGACTCCTTTCATCCAGTCTTCTTTTAATATCGCACATAGGATCATATCATGATACCTACCATCACTTAGCTTTGCGTATTGGCGCATGATGCCTTCTTTTTGAAAGCCACATGTCTTTAATACCTTACCACTTGCGATATTGTTGATTTCATAGCATGCTTCTATTCTTCTAAGCCCTATTCGTTCAAAGCCAGCATCAATTAAATGAGGCAATGCTTCTTTCATAATACCCTTGTTCCAATATGCGGGATGTAATACATAACCAATTTCTCCGATATCATCCTCTATCGTATGAATATTCAGATTACCGATTACCTTCTCTTTCTCTTTCCATACGATAACCCATGTCTGTGGCACACAGCGTTTAAGATAGGGTAGAAAGTATTGGCGTATGGAAGCTAATGTCTGATCTATCGTCTGATGAGGAGAAATCGTCAAATATTGCATCGCCCTGGGATCACTATAGTATGCAAATACATCACAAGCATCTCCTTCTTCTATAGGGCGAAGAAATAACCGTTTCGTTTCTATCTCCGGCATTTCTAATTTCATATAACTTTACCCCTCCTTCATAAAAAAAACATCCTGTAAAGGACGTTGTCACGTGTTACCACCTTAATTCACATATCAGGGATATGCCTCAAACACTTTAACGCAGCTACACGAATCTTCTTACTATCAGTTCAGAACATCTACTCCAAGACTACCTTCCATCTAGTTCATGCCATGTTCCACCAAATCATGTGCTCTCTATATTTCTCTTACAGATGTACTCCTTCTCTTCATCGTATTTACCCTTATTATTATAAACAAAAGCTTATGCATTTTCAACCACTTTTTTCAGTTCCTATCAATTCTCATCATCTTTGTTATATACTTTCTTGAATTTATTTTAGTATCGTCTATCATCAGCATGCATCAAAGGAGTTC
>NZ_JBEQZJ010000031.1:0-51557 GCF_045223415.1 Hoskinsella mucinilytica
GTAGCTTGTTTGCTTAATGTGACATGTCTTGCGCCTTGAACGATCTGATGTTTATCAATCAGATAAATACTACATGACACACACTCTTGTTCAAACATTGCAGTAGGATCATCATTTTCATGAATATTAAAAATAAAGTCACTCGTATCAATTGCATCTAATACCGTTATTAAAAAAATCGTGATATCGTATTTTGTGACCAGATCAATTTCTAAAGTATTACGCATAAGTGCCTTTTTCTCATATTCGGTCCATTCATCATCCTTGATCACAAAGACGAATTCTCCATCCACAAAATCCATGACCGTTCCTTCTTCTTCAAATGCAACGGGAAATACACTATTTACTTCAGCTTTCATTTTTTTGTTCTCCTTTTATTATGATATCGTCAATTCCTGTCCGGGTTTTACTTGAATAGGAATTCTGACATAAAAACTAAACCTTGTTCCGATAGATTCTGCACGAAGTGTTCCCTTTTGCATATCAATGATCTGTTTTGCTATACCAAGACCCATCGCATGCCCTTTATTCGCCCCATTCATCTCTTCTAAGCGATAAAAGTTATGAAACATATGTGCAATCTGATCACTATGGAAATGCTGGCTATCCACCTGCATATGGACGTAATAATCTTCTTTGCGTTGTCTAAGAGAAATATCAATGGTTTCTCCTTCTTTACCTAGCGCAACCATCGTATTTAATAAATCTCGAATGACTCTTGCGATTTTCGCACTATCAGCAAAAAGCGACAAATGCGAATCCTGGACAAGACGAATCTGAATTTGTTTTTCATCTGCCATATAATAACACTCATCGATCACCTGTTCCATCATACGATCCATAAACATCTCTTCTGGAGTCCATTTAGCATACTGTAAATTAAATCTAGTGATATCAAAAAACTCATTCATCATATCTTCTAATAACAATGATTCATCTAAGACATGTACCACATAATCCATCTTGATATCGCTACTGATTCTATGTTCTTGCTTCAAAAAATCCAAATACATCAAAATTTTTGCCAATGGCATACGAATATCCTGTGCCAAAAGATAGATCAAATCTTTTTTCTTTTCTTCATCGATCCTAGCAGACTCTAAATAATTTTCATATTCATCCACAACTGCCATTAATGCACCTTCAGCCTTGATCATCTCTTTGGGAAACTTAATCTTGCTTCGTTCCTTACGCATGACATCATCCATACCATCCATCAAAGTACGCACAGATAAGGTTAGATCCTTGCATAAAAAATAAATCAAAATAAAACAAAAGCTCGCAACAATAAAAGGCAAGAAGATCTTGAACAGCTTTCCGAATGTTTCAAAAGGATTGCTATTGACCAACTGTAAAATATCAATGATAAAACCATTTAATACCTTATCGAACAAAAAGACAAGTCCAAGTCCCAACAACACAAAAATACCGAGGATCATGACATAACGAATAAAGACTTTCCATTTTAGTGGGTTCAGATAATTTTTTTTCATAATCTACCCCCTAACTTCTTCCATAATCGTATTGTAAAGACGATTTGTTCCTTTTCCTTATGTACGGTTATGGTACCATGATGTAATTCAACAATTTCCTTCGCAATGGCTAATCCCAGTCCTGCACCTCCACTACTACTTGTTCTTGCAGTAGAAGCCCGATAGAATTTATCAAATAAATGGCTGATTGACTCTTCATCGATGTCTTCTCCATCATTACGATATTCTAATTGTATACTGTCTTCGTTTTCTATTCCCTTCACAGTTATAATAGAATCTGAATTACTGTATGTAATCGCATTTCTCATGAGATTATCGAATAGTCGTTGTAACTTATCATAATCAGCTTCTACTTCCATGTGCTGTGGTAACTGTAATTCTGTTTTAATGTTCCTTTTTTCCATAAGCGGAAAGAATCCATCAATTTGTTGTTCAATCAAAGCAGTGATATCAATAGCCGATATCTCCAACATATTTACTTTATCATCATATCGAAGTATTTCCTCAAACTCATCGATCAATTCATCCAAACGATGAGCCTTCTCATGCGCAATAGAAAGACTTTTATCCATTTGTTCTTCATCTACACGATGATCTAATATATGATTAATATATCCAATCATACTTGTCAACGGAGTTTTCAAATCATGAGCAAGATACATCAATAATTCATTTTTATGTTCTCTTTCTTCTTCAGAAAGCTGTTTACTTTCATTTCTTTTCGCCAACATTCCTTCAACCTTATCTTTTGCAATTTGAAATTCAGGTATCAATCGGAACAGAAAAGGAATCTTTTCCACCATTTCTCCTTGTAAAACAGAAACAAGGATATTCATATTCTTATAAAACAAGGTAATAAAAATATATAAGAATGCAATATAAACTACAACATATAACAACATATTTACTTCCCACGCATGTTGCAAATAAAACAACAAAAAATCCGCACTACTTAAAACTCCCATACTGGCATAATGATTAGCTAAATAGCTTAAAACAGCAATCAATACAGAAACCGCCCCTAACACAAGAAAACTACTACAAAGAAAAAGGACGGTCAACCTTCTTCTTAATTTACGATAAGTATTATTCTTCAATTTTATATCCTACTCCCCAAACAGTTTTGATAAATTTTGGATTTCTAGGTGGCTCATGCATTTTCTCTCTCAAACGACGAATATGTACCATGACCGTATTATTGCTGTCAAAATACTTTTCTTTCCAAACTGCTTCAAACAATTCTTCACTAGGAACAACCTTTCCTCTATTCTTACATAAATACCATAAGATAGAAAATTCAATCGGTGTTAAGCTCAATGGCTTATCATATAATGTGCATTGATGAGAATCATTATCTATGATCAATCCTTTGAAATCTATGATATTCACATTTTCATTTTGTGTTTGGTTGTATTTCTGAGAACGTCTTAACTGTGCCTTTACTCTTGCTACCATCTCTAAAGGATTAAATGGCTTTGTAATATAGTCATCTGCTCCTAAAGAAAGTCCTTGTATCTTATCCATATCTTCAACCTTTGCAGTCAACATAATGACCGGAAACGTATATTTTTCACGGATACACTTACATATTTCAAAGCCATTAATTTTCGGCATCATGATATCTAGCATTGCTAAATCAACTCTTTGATGCATCAAATATTCTAAGGCCTTTTCACTATCATAGAAAGTAACAACCTGATATCCTTCATTGCCCAGATATAATGTCACTAGATCTGCAATCTCTTTTTCATCATCTATAACTAATATCGTTGTAGCCATAGTATCCCTCCAGTCCTACTTTTCTTTATTATAACAAATTCCATATCTAAAATCCCTCGTTTCTATAAAAGTAAGAAAATTTTAAGGTCACGTCATTTCTTATATTGACACCAGAACTTCTTAGGGTTACACTTTTTATACATGGCATGGAGGAATACATGAAAACCAATAAATTAAATGAAACATATAAACATCGTCTTTATCTCATCCTTGTTGCTCTTCTCCTGATTGGTGATATCGGATTTTATATTATGGGGAAATTTTTCCCTAATACCTTAAACAAGGGTGACACAACTTTACCACAAAAAGAAACATCTATCTTAACACAACAACAGAGTATCAAAGATCATGTAAAGGATATCTCAATCAATAGTAAGTATGCGATTCTTATCGATCTAGAAGACAATACCCCATTATATGAAAAAAACATAACTAAAAAAATCTATCCAGCGTCTCTCACAAAAGTTATGAGCGCTGTAGTAGCACTTGATCACATCAGTGACTTAACTGCCAAAGTTACTGTCGAAGAAAAAGATTTAGAAGGTCTAGTTGAAGCAAATGCCAGTGTCGCAGGCTTAGAAGCAGGCGATAACGTAACCTATGAAGATCTATTATATGCATTGGTTCTTCCCAGTGGTGCAGATGCAGCTAATGTAATCGCAAACCACTTATTTGGAAGCATGGATGCCTTCGTAGCCGAAATGAACGTCAAAGCAAAAGCCTATGGTATGACACAAACACACTTCGTCAACGCAACCGGCTTACATGATGATCAACATTACACAACCATCCAAGATCTAGAAAGAATGATGAAACATGCATGGAAAAATACTGCATTTCAACAAATACTAACCACAACAAAATATGAAATTCCATCACTTCATTTAAAACTCAAAAGTACATTGTTATTATACGGTACTTCATCTGATTTTTTAGAATCTACATTACAACCTGAAACACTATCATTTCGTGGTGGAGAGATCATAGGTGGCAAAAGTGGATATACATTAGAAGCTGAATGCTGTTTGGTTAGTGTTGCTAAATTAGATAACGATCATCTTTATATGTTCATTAGCGCAAAAGCTTCAGGTGAGCCTATGGAAGATCATAACCATGTTAATGATGCTATTCATATTTATGAAGAAGTTGCTAAAATCACAAATTAAAGGAACGCAAATGCGTTCCTCTTTTATTATTCTTTACAACGTTTTACATAAATGATGATTAATAATCCAGATAATGCAAACAATGCGATATAAAAGCCTAACATTGTTGTATCTCCTGTAACCACTGATTTAATGGTTGTTTTATTGCCTTTCACCGTTTCTATTGCACCATGTGTAATATTTTGTCTATGAACTACCAATTGATTGGTAATTATAAACTGATTTTGATTATTCTCTACTGTCATACGATAACTATCTGGTATTTCAAGCTCTTGAACATCCCAAACAACATCTTTGGAAAGTCCATCCCAGATATTAGACCAATTGTTGATATCACTTAAAGAAACAGTGTCAACCAATTCTCCATCTCCGTATAACCCTACCTCAATAGAATCAGGTCTCGTATGATCACGATTATTGTTATCTTTCCATAATTTTACTACTGACACTTCCAAATCATTGCTAGGATAGATAATATCATTTTTAGGCTGTGTTGTGACTTGATAAATCACTTTCCCATCCTTATCAGTATAAGGTACTTGAACAAAAAATGGTGTTGAAGTGAATTCATAATCCTTTGGATCAGTTTGATTCTGAACAATCAAATAAATACCATCATCTATCCCTGTAAATATCGTCTTACCATCTATGTCAGTTTTTGCTTCCTGAATAGGAGCTAATGAATTAGCATTAATAAATTCACTACATGATTTTGCTGCATCTTCTGCTTCCATAGATGTCAAAATATCCTGAACATTTAAATCAAAATCCGAGAACTCTGATGTCATTTTTATTTTTGTTCTAGATCCATCTGTGAAATCAGCCACCTTATAAAGCTTTACATTGATGTCAGCCAATAATTCACCATCATGCGTTTTATTTATTACTGTAATACTTCCACTTTCAGTAGCAGTTATTGGCATCGATAAAGTAGCAAGGAACATAAAAACTGTAGCAAATAACATTCCAATAGATCTAATTATTCTCTTCATTCTGTGATCCTTCCTTTCTTTCGCTTTCTTTTTTCTTCTTTTTGAAGATGATAAAGCCTCCGATGCCTGCAACTACGAAGCCACCGATAAGTATCATCCATAACCAATCATTTTTATGTTTACTGTATAAAGAAGTGTATTCCTCAGAAGTAAAATCAAAATTAGGTTCATATTCCCCACGTACCAAAAGTCTGTGTGTATTAATACCATATGGAGTACAAGTAATCAATGTTACATAGGTTTTATCCTTTTGTATTAATAGATCTCCTGTTTCCTCTGGCAAAACCACTTTTGTTTGATTAATACGGTATGCATAAACCTGATTCAGTATATGAATAAAGAATACGTCACCATCTTTCAACTCTTCAACTCCAGTAAACAATTCCTGAGAAGGCAAACCAGTATGTGCTGATAATAATGCATGAGAGCTTTCTCCGGCGACCGGCAAGGAAGAGTTTTCTATTAACCCAACACCTTTTTTTAAAACTTTTTCACTTGTGCCATAATATATAGGCAAATAAATATCTGCTTTAGGTATCTCAACATACCCTAACATTTCATCTTTTTGAACCATAAAGAAGTCTTTAAAATCTGCTTGTGTTTTTCTTGAGATGTTCTTTCCACTAAATGGATCAGCTGGAAAAGCTCCAGGTAAAGAATTATTGTAATCATATGCTTCTTTCATCATTTTTTCTATTTCAGCATGATCCATATTATCTATTTTTTGTTGATAATCACCGATAACTGAAACAGCAAACTGATTATTAATAAAATTAGCCAAACTTGGATAAACCATTAATCCTATTCCAGCTAACATAATCAGTATGATGATTCCCATGATTATGCGTTGTTTCATTCCCTGCACCTCTCTTAAGCTTTATGCGATACAGCCGATGATCCAATCATCGGCTTATATCAGCATTATATCATGATTTCTTATGCTTTTTTACTTTTCTTTGAATAAACTACAAGCATAACACCAGCTAAAGCAATTAAAGAAGCTCCACCAATCATGAAGATTGTAGTACCCATACCACCTGTTTCAGGAAGACTAATACCTTTATAGTTATAAATTTCAAATGAGATTACACCTTTGTCTGAAGAAGCATCATTAGTAATACTAGCATCACCATCAACAATTCTTACAGTACAAGTTTTTTTGTCTTGATTTGCTGTAATTTCAAATTTGATAGCTCCGTCTAACTTAGCATAACCGTTTGAAGGAGCATTAATTTCAGTAAGTGTATAAGTTCCTGCTGCTAAACCTGTAAAGTGAATGTTACCAGTTTCATCAGATGTTACTGTTTTTAATACTTCATCATCTGAGTTTCTTAATTCAAATGTAGCACCTGGTAAAACTGTATCTTTATTACTACCGTCTTTTTTTACTAAATCAATTGCATAAGTATAAGTTTCTGTTTTATCTTCAATTGCAGAATGACCTCCACTTGGAGTTGTTGTATATTCGATTTTTGCTGTGTTAGTATTTGGATCGTACACAGCTGCCTTTTCATTTATTTCAGCTTGATAAGTGATTTCAACTGTTGCACCCATTTTTGAAGCAGTACGTAAACCTTCATAATTAAAATCAAATTCAGTTACTGTTTCTCCCTTATCATTCACGATAGTTGTAAATGATTTAATGTAATCCTTATCAAAATCATCGCCATCTTTCATAACTTCTACACCATCCACTTTAACAGTGATAGAATTTACATGCAATGTTAAACCTTTTGACATAGTATCAATTACATTATATTGAACTTCCTTAAAGTTATCAGCATAAGTAGGAATTGTTGAAGTGATTTTGAAGTCTTGTACAACACCAACACCACCTACACTTGATTCGGCATTATTCACTGTTTTCTCTACTGTAAATTCTGAATCCTTAGGATAAATACTAATTGTACTTCCATCTTCAACTTTCATTAACATTGCTTGAGATGGAACACGACCTGTATTCTCGTTTTTCTCAGTAATTGTATTTGAATTTTCAAGAACTAAATAATAACCTTGATCAACTGTTGTTACAGTCTTACCCAATGTATAACTTGGTTGTATATTATTTTTTTCAGAATAATCTATTAATGCTTTAGTCAATGCTTTCATTTTTGGATCTTGTCTGTACTCATCTTTTGTATCTTTATCACGTAAATTTTGAGACAGCTTTGCAAGATTTTCACCATTTAACTGAATGCCATCATCTGCCACAAAAGTATAACCAGATGTTTGAAAGAAATCCTCATAGTCTTTATTTACTGTATAAACAGCAATATCCTTCCCACCTGTGCTTTTTGTCTTAGAATCTAAAATTTTGTAAGCCTTGTATTCAGCTCCGTCTCTATTAATTTGGACAGTCCCTTTACCATCTTTCATTGAATCTGCTGCAAATGCTGTTGTAGTTGTTGTCATCATCATTGCCGCCGCAACGAATAACATGCTTAATTTCTTAAATACTTTCATTCTCTTTTCCTCTCTTTCTTAGTTTTTACTCTTCTTCATATTCTTGCTTCGCTTGCATTCATAAATCACAAACATGGCCAATCCGCCACAAGCGATTAAGAAACCTAACCTCTGATACCTTCCATCAAATGTTCCACCTGTTTCAGGAACCACAATATTGGGTGTATTTTCAACAGTGAATGTATATTCCAATTTATCACTGGTATCAGCATAATTTAATGCTCCATCTTGTGAGTTGGCTTGTACCTTTTCATTTGAATCATTCGGTACAGCATCAACTCCTAAAATGTAATAGCTTTTGCTTTTATCTCGATCTATGTGAATCAATATATTCTTAAAATCAATTTCATAATCCCCTGGATTACCTGGTGCTTTTGTTTCGGTTAATACATAATCTCCAATTGGCAATTTTTCAATTTTGATATTTGTTTCACCATTTGTCGTTAATATATCTTCCCCTTTTTCATCTATCTTATAAGAATCTGTGTTTTGATTATAAGTAAATTTAAGATCAAATTGATTTTTTGAATCCGTGATATTTGTTAATGTAAATTCAGCACCCTTTAAGAAATTGTTATTACCAGTACTACTGATTTTTCTTAAAATAAGATCTTGTGGAATTTCTTTGTTTTTGATAAAGATTGTCCCATTGATCGTACCTTGATTATTCTGATATTCAGTTTTAAATCCTGTCACAGGATCTTCTTTTACGTAATAATAGAATTTGAATTTCTTATTGGGGTATTCATCGATTTCGCCACTTGCATCAAGATCATCAAAGCCTTGATACCAATGATTTTCTTCATTTAACTTAAAGGTCTTATATACTGTTTCACCAACAATCGGAGTTCCAGCAAATGCTACTTTATTGTTTGCATCATCTTCAAGCAAATCTAATTTCGCAGGATATTCTGAATTAGAAGCTACTGTATTCACAGTTATATTTACAACAGTATCCTCTTCAATTCCACTTACTGTTACTTTTTCAGCATTATGCGTGATAGAAGTACTATCATTTCCTTCTTTCATGACCACACTGTCAAATTTTGTGTTAGCATCACACTTTAATGCTATAGAATATGTTGCTCCCCTTTTTAGACCTTTTGTAGAGACTGTTTCAATCAATCGTTTACCTGAACCATCCCCATATTGAGAATACAAATTGTAAGTAACGACCTTCCCGGTATCTTCTACATATCTTTGCATCAAGGTTGCATTAATTTCAGGCATTCCTATTCCATCCGTCAAATTACCATCATAGTCATACCACTGCTTTTCTACTCCAAATTCTCGCTTGTTATTAAATGTTAATGTCATACCAATTTCTTCTGACAATATTGGTTTCTCTTCTTTATCTAAATTGAAGGATTTATAAAATCCTTTGAAAACGGGAATAATCTTACCACCACTTAAACTACTGGATGATTCTTCTAAGGAAACCAACGCATAATATTTTTGATTGTTTTTTGCATATCCTGCTCCCGGATCCTGCTCACTGATTTCATAAATATAATCACCCTTAACACTTAGGTTATCAATGGCGAAGAATACTCTTCCAGAAGAATTATTCATTGCTGTTTGATCAGCAATTTCTTCAGCACTATTTGGCTTATACACATTTTTCAAATTGAATGTAAATTTTTCTCCTAATTCCGGAGTTTTACCATTTACAGTTTTATCAAAGGCAATAGAAGTATTTAACTTAAATGGCCACATATGTGCTTCAGCTTGACTAGTTACACTTGTTGCGATGACAGCACCATTATAGTCTCCACTGCTAATATCAACATGCGCATTTGGTGCTACTACGTGTCCAACAAGATGAATTTTAACCGATATTTTATTCGTATTCGCTAGAAAATATGCGATATTAAACGCTTCCTCAACTTCACTACTAGAAAACTGATAAGCTGGATCTATATGATTATTAGGATCCTCATTAATACCTGCTGCCGTACCCAAAGCATCTGACTGTGATTTATATAGAGCTGGAAAAGTTACTTCATCTTGATCTGGAATATTCAAGAATGTTGTCATAGTTGTTGCTTCTTTATATGAATCATAGTCATATACAATATATTGAATCTTGCTAAACAATCCATTTTCAAAAACATAATTGTATCCAAGTTTTAATCGTAAACCTATTTGCCCCCCGGAGTCACTAGTTTTTTCAAAATAATAAGTTCCGTCCTCACTTACTTTCTTATCACCAACATTCTTAATTTCATCATAATCACTATTTTTAATTGTTACCGTTGTTATTTGATGTCCTGCAGCATCCACACCTGTAAACGAAACATTTTGATATGCTTGAATTTGATCAGAGAATTGTTTTTTCGCCTTATCAAAATCAACATAATCATTTGTTTTATCATTTGTATCTGTAAAATAGAAGTTCTTATATAACTGATCGCTTGCCTTTTGCAAAGTGAAATCCTTAATATCCGCATTATAACTTCCATTTGTACCAATAAATACAGGTACATAAGATGATGTGATAATTGTGTTTGATGCGCTTATGCTTCCCTTAAAATAAGAAGGTACTGTATGAATATATTCTGTAATTTGATTACTAGATTCAGTATCGTTATGTGAAAGTCCACCCAAACCGCTTGAAACTGTTTCTCCCCCAACAATCATAGGACCAACAACATGAGTTCCATGATAGTAATCAAAAGTAAATACATTATAGTTGGCTAAGATATTAAATATATCGTATTTCTCTCCAAATTCACCAAATTTATATTGATTGCCTTCTTGTGAATTTTGATGTGCACTTTCTTCAACAATTGTTTTCTTATTTTCCCAAACTCTATATCTGTCAGGATAAGTTATATTGGCATTCACAGATGGAGGAACAATGCCTACAGAACTTTTCTGTTCTGAGCTACTTAACAATGCATTATTAGCCTGTTTCTTATCGTCCTTAGTTCCTTGTTGCTCTGTCTCAGAATTTTTAGATGGATTGCTATCAGATTGGATTGTTTCATCCTTTTCCTCAACCTCAACTACTTTATAACCTGGATTCTTATAAATATAAGATGCGCTTTGGTTGATCTTATTGTTATGTTCGATTTTCCAAACACCTTCACTTATAAACTCTCTTTGTTCTTCCTGATCAGTGATATCACTTAGTTTTCCGTAAGTATTATAGTGAACAGTTAATTTAAAGAATGTTTTAGATTCATCAAGGAATTGAAGTTTGAAATTTTGGAAGGTCGTTACTTTTGTTTTGTCTTCCTCATAAAATCCATCAGCTCTTTGGTATAAAATCTTAAAATCAGTTCCCTCAACCAATGTTCTGGTTGTACCACTGTTTTCCTCTTGGACGATCAATTTTAATTGATTAGGTGTTGACCATAGGTTTGTCTCCATCGTTCCTACATATTCGGTATAATTAACCAAATCAGATGTAGCGGTTTCTATAGTACTTGTCCAAGGAATTAAAAGCTCCTCATTGGCTTTTGCTTCCGGAATGTTTTGCTCATCACATATATGACTGATTTTCGCTGAACTGCTGGACCCCTCAGCACCAATCAGCTGTGCATCAAATATGGAAACGAACATGAACATTGCCAATAAGATCGTTGCAAATTTTCTAAAGCTTCGATAAACCTGATCCATAGCCTAACCACCTTTCCTGTAATTTTTTTGATAATATATCTTGTCTTTCGATATGTCTTCTGAATACGATTACATTTTATATGATGGTATAGACCAAGTCAATGGTCTATACCAAAATCAGATTTTTTAAAAAACACCCCCTTTTTTTATGGGCATTTTTGAAATTATTTCCAATTTTCGCAAAAAAATGAATTAATGGTATATACCATGACGTTTTTGTGATATAATAAATTGCTTTAAAACTTAAATATAGATCATCCCATAAGAAAACGCCTTGATTTTGACTAAGATTAGTCCATCCTCAAAGCGTTTTTTATTTTATTTATTTTTTCCATTCTTCTAATAATGTCTGAATCCACAAACAAAGCTTTTCACTGGATGCATTCGCCATTTGAAGAACCTCTTCATGACTATGCTTTTCTTTTCTGATACCAGTTGCCATATTCGTAATACAAGCAATCCCCAAAACTTTGATACCCAAATAATTTGCTGCAATGGTTTCCGGTACTGTTGACATACCGATAGCATCACTTCCAAGTTTTGCAAACATTCTGATTTCAGCTGCTGTTTCATAATAAGGACCTTGGAATAAAGTATAGACTCCTCTTTGATAAGGAAGCTGAAGTTCTTTAGCTACTTGCATGGCCTTTTCTCTTAACTCACAACTAAATGGCTCGGACATATCGGGAAATCTTGGACCAAAGCGTTCATCATTTTGGCCGAATAAAGGATTGGTGCCTACAGAATTAATAAAGTCATCTATGATCATCAGATCACCGGGATGAAATGCAGTATTGATACCACCGCAAGCATTGGTTATGATCATATCTGTAATTCCTAGCAATTTCATGACATAAACCGGATAAGCAACCTCTTTCATGGAAAAACCTTCATAATAATGAAATCTTCCTTGCATTGCCATCACACAAGTACCGTTGATATTTCCAAATACTAAATTTCCTTCATGTCCTTTTACATGGCTTTGTGGAAAATTGGGTATTTCTTTATAGGAAAGGATTTTTTTATCCTTCATGATATCCACGATTCCACCTAATCCGCTTCCTAAGATGATGGCAACATCAATCGGTTCTTTCCAAAATTCTTTGATATATTCAGCACTTTCTTTTACTAAGTCATAAAACATGTTTGTTTCCTCCTCAAAATAACAGCTTTTCTAAAGCCTCAGCAATACCATCCTCATTGTTTGTAGAGGTAATCATATCCGCTATATCTTTCACTTCCTTAACGGCATTTCCCATAGCAACGCTTACGCCTGCATAAGATAGCATACTGATATCGTTGTGAGAGTCACCAAAAGCAATCATATCCTCTTTTTGAAACCCTCGTTTTTCCATTACTTCCGCAATAGCTTTTGCTTTATCAATGCCTTTTGCTGTAAATTCAAAATAAAATGGTGCTGTAAACATGCAATTCAAGCTATCTTTAAATGGCTCCATCATCTCTTGATAATGAGCTTTTAGATAGTCTGGCTGACCACATGTCAGTATTTTGTTCACAGGAAAATCAATAAATGCTTCCATATCCTTGATTTCACAAGCCAGAAAGCCACCGCCTCTGACTTCATATTGAGCCATAAAACCATATGCATCATTTAAAAACATATAATCTCCATGATCGATCATTGCCTGTACCTCAAAAAGTTTCATGTGATGTAATACTGCTTTTACTTCTTCTACCGTCATAACTTCATCAAACAATACCTCATTGCTTTCACAATCCACGACCTTACCACCATTATAGGAAACTAGTAATCCATGATGTTGTTGCATTTGTAGCTGTTTCGCAAGTGCCAGTAATCCTCTTGTTGTCCTACCTGAAGCAAGTACCAACACTGCACCCTGCTGTTGTACTTTGATCAAGGCATCTTTTGTTTTTTCTGTAATGATCTTATCATCATTGGTAAGTGTTCCATCAATATCTAATAATATGACTTTTTTCATGAATGCGTCTCCTTATTTTAGCTTCATATGTACATAGTAATTTTTCAAGCGTTCTTGATTATCCTCAAATCTTCTGGAAAACAACATCAAATATAAACAATCACTCACATAGAGCATACTTGTTCTAGAACCAAAAGACCCCATCTTAATGATACTTTCATCATTATCAAACAAAATCAGGGAATCAGATAATTTCGCAATCTGACTGTCTTTATTTGCTGTCACTACGATCATCGGTATATCATGCATCCGTAGCATTTGAAAAAGCTGTTTGAAATCAGATGATTCAGCATATCGTGTAAAGATCAATGCGACTTGTTTTTGTCCATCACGATATAAAGTAGGATTTTGAAAACCATGCATGGCTTCTAGTACACAGGGTAAGCCGATACGTTTGAATTTCAGATGAAGATCTTCGGCGATCAATAACGATTCTTCTCTACCGTATAAGGTGATGATATCCGCAGATTCAAGCAAATCTACTGCCTTATTCATTGCCGCAATATCCATGGAATGAAATACATCGGTCAATGCTTGGTAATGCAAATTCACCATGATTTGTAAAATATCTTTTGGTTGTTCTTCTTTATTGATCGGCATTTCTTGCATAATACGTTCCGTTTGTAATACAAATGTGTTGATTTCTGTTGCCAATTTGATTTTAAATTCTCCATATCCACCAAAACCTAACTTTTTACATAGTCTAACAATAGTTGCAGTTGAGGTATAGGCTTTCTTTGCCAGATCCTCTATGGTTAGATTCAATACTGCTTTGGGATCTTTTAAAATTTCATCAGCGACTCTTTGTTCTAAATCACTGAATTTTTCTATTTCATGGAGCTGTTCTAATATCAACATGTTTTCTCACCTCTTTACCCTTCTATATGCTTCTTGTATAGCATCTTTATTCAAAAAGATAATTTTCCCCTTTTTCAATGCAATCCAGCCTTGTTTTTCATAATCCTTCAATTTTCTGGATATTACCTCTCTAGCTGAGTGTAGCACAAATGCGATATCCTTATGTGTGGTATAGATGATATTCGTTTTTTGTTCACACAAATAGCCTAATAGTCGTTCTTCGATGGACTGATAATCTAATTGATTATTCTGAAACAGTTTGTGCAATTTCAGGATTGCATCCTCATATATATCTTGTAGAAAAGCAGTTTCCTTCATCAATTTTTGTTGAAACACGAGCACTGGTACCATATAGAGATCACATTCTTCTAATGCTATAGAGCGTATATTACCGGGTTCTTGATGCATTAGACAATTCATTACTTCATGACAATAATCCCCTGGATATAAATCGTAGAGAAAGCTCTCTTCCCCTCCTTCTAATATCAAAGAGATCCGCATACTTCCCTTTACCAGCAAGGGAAATCCCGGACATAACTGGTTAGAATCTTTGATGATTTCTTTTTCAGCTACATGAATCCTTGTTATTGTTTGTATACATTCCAGCTCAGCAAGTACTGGATAATACTTATGCAGTTCATCCATGGGATACCTCCTGTCTATCGGTTTTATTATATCATTATGTGAATGAAATGAAAACCAGCGATGGCAACATCGTGACCTATGTAATTCGTAATTTTCTTTTCTATATAAATGTTATACACATTAATAAAAAAAGCCGTCATCACCTATCAAGATAATTGGCGATAACAGCTGATCATATCAGTTTCTAATTTTTCTTTTTCCATACCCAAAACATAGGAAAGCTCATTGATCAGGATATCTTCCAAACGTCCTAAATTAGTTTGAAGGATCACTCCAGAATTTCCTTTCGCATATTTTAAATACATCATATAGGATAAATACGCAACTTGTTTTTCAATATCCGGTCCATGGATACATTGTTCAATGATGCGCTTGGAAGGGTCTAATAATTCCAATTCATCAGTATCCGGATGAAGAATATCGTATAAAAGCTGTTGTGCTACATGCTTGGTCATAATATCTCTTATTCCGACCATCTTGATATTTTCAAATGGAAAGGTACTTTGATTTCCCGTATCATAGATGGATGTCAAGGTCATCCTTTTTGTTTTCTGGTTATACTCTGTTATTTCACAAATACCAATCTTAGGATGATAAACCAATTTGTGTTCTTGTTTCATTCCTTTACCTCGACCTTCTAAGCTCAGTGTACCCTCTATTTATGAAAAAGTCAAACAAGTTTCCTCATTCTTGTGCCTAATCATGCCTAAAAAAGTCGCATTCTTCAAATATTTCTTGCTTTTTCGTTTGGATATGTTATACTGAGCAAGTAAGGCAAAGCAAATAACTATGATTTCAATATTCACATATCGGGAATTGTAATTATCTCAATGTTTGATTCACGTTATGTGTTTTTTATAACTTGAGTAGCTTCTTATTCACGAAAAGGAGGTACTTCAACATGAGTACAGGTAAAGTAAAATGGTTTAATGCAGAAAAAGGATTCGGGTTCATTACAAGTGAAGCTGGAAAGGATGTATTCGTACATTATTCAGCTATCCAGACAAATGGATTTCGTTCTTTAGAAGAAGGTCAGAGCGTTAATTTCGATATCGAAACTAACGAACGTGGTGACCACGCAGCAAACGTAACAATTTTATAAGAAGAAAACCACATTGCGTGGTTTTTTTTATTTGATATGATAGTCTTTACCATCAAATACAAGTTCTATATCTGCGGGCAAACGATGAGCAAGAATACGCTCAACATTTTTACCATCGCTTTGTTCATAAAATTGTATTGCTTCATGTGGTAAGCTACCTCCCAGAATCTTACGATGGATCAATCGTTGTTTAAGCGCTTCTTTCGTTGCATCGATAAAGATAGCTTCATCACAAAGTGTTACAAGCTTATTCCAAGGTTCCTCATCTAATAAAAGATAATTTCCTTCAACCAAGACGATGGGGCTTGTAACATTGATCCTATCATCTACTACATCATGTTGACTTCGATCATAATAAGGCCAAGTTCCATCTTTCTCCTTTATCTGTAAAAGATAGTTTTCAAAGCGTTCATAATCAAAACTTTCAGGACATCCTTTGACTGATTTCATCGGTACTTCTTTTCCCTCGACCATAACTTGGTGCGTCAATATATAAGACTGATAATGATGAAAACCATCCATGCCCAATGCTTGAAGCTGTGGTTTGCTTTGATCTTTCGCACATAGTGTTTCAAATAAAGTCGCAAGGGTGGATTTACCAACAGCTGGTGGAGCTGCCAAAAAAAGGACGATCCTTCTTTGTTTTTGTTGTGCCATTACTTGCCAATGATGGATCAAAGGTAAGATCGTATATTGGATAAATTCATCATCATAGTGTGCTTCTACCCTTTGACCATTGATACAAAAGTGAAATGTCTGTGTCATATGTTTCTCCTTTTTCTATATTTTATCACGATACCAAAAGAAAAGATAACCTATCCCGTTATCTTTCTTCTTTATATTCTAAATAAAAGTCTTTTAATAGATACATAGCTTCTTTCAATAATTCCTTACTGGTAGCTGTATTCACTCGGATCCATCCTTGATATTGATCTAAAAAACGTGATCCTGTTTCTATTAAAACATGCGTTGTTTTTGCTAGCTTTCTTACAAACACATCCACATCATGAACGTTAGGAAGATAGATCCATACCAAATATCCTCGATCCGGCATCATGACCTTCATATCTGTTTGTCCCAAGATACCTTCTACAAGTGCAATGTTTTCTTTGATATTCTCATTGAGCTTTGTTAACCAATCATACCCATGCTCATACACTAAGGTACACATCTCGATTCCCATTCGATTACAGCTTAAATGCAAACGATCCAAATATGCCTGATATTCTTTCAGTATCTGCGCATTTGCACAAATAAGATAGGATGTACAAAGCGCTGATATGTTAAATGTTTTGTTTGGTGAAGTGGAAATAACGATACGATCATAGGTATCGAAAAATTCCATTAAGGATACAAATGGTTGTTCGCTCACTTGTATATCACTGTGAATCTCATCCGACAACAACAACACATCATATTGCTTACATAATGCTACCAGCTGTTTTAATTCTTCTTTTTCCCAACAACGTCCACTTGGGTTATGTGGATTACAAAACAACAGAACCTTCACGCCTTCTTCAGCGAAGGCTTTTTCTATGCGTGTCATATCCATGACATATCGCATTTCTTTTAACTTTAAAGGAATCATGATGGTTTCTCCTACTTTACTACAGTTTTGAAAGGAACCATATACCGGTGTTAACATGGCGATTTTTTTATTTCTTGCATATTGATCACATAAAATATTCAAAGTAGTAATGGTACCGATGGAGGCTAACAACCATTCTCTTTTTACTTGTTTTCCTTGTGTTTTGGCATACCAATGCTGAATGCTTTCATAAAAGTTTTCTTGTATATGATAATAACCAAAATCAGGATCTTGCATTTTTTTCAAAAGCTCTTGGTGGATCTTAGGATCCATAGGATAGTCCATATCTGCGATAAACAATGGATATATCTTTTCTTGTTCTTCTTTGCATAGCCCAAATCGCTTTTCAATATAAGATGCTTCCCATTTCATTGAACCATTTGTGGTTCTATCTAATAGCTGTTCAAATTGTTTGCTCATAATCCATTCCTTTTCTTTAATTCCAAAGCACATGCATTCACGATCAGATCCATAGCAATATGCACATGTACTCTTGTATCGATGGCATCATCACAATCGTTCACATTGGCAGTATAGATGACATAGCGTGCCATCCCTGCAAGCGGTGAATCCGGTGTTTCGGTAATCAAAATTGATGCAACATTGCGTTTATTTGCTTCTACCATAACCTCAATCAATTCCGGTGGTTTCCCACTTCGGGAAAGAAGTACGATGACATCCTCATTGGCATTGAGCTGCTTAGAGGAAACACGCATATAGCGAGAATCATCATATTGTTGTGTAGAAATCCCCATGAGTTGTAGCTTGATTTGAAACATTTTTCCCAGAAAACTACTCATGCCCATTCCATATATGATGATGTTTTTTGCTTGAACCAATAACGTGATCATTTCATCAGTGATGGTGCGTTCTACCATATCATACGTATTTGCTAACATCATACGATAATCCGATGGATAAGTGTGAGATGAATGATCTTCTGTGATTTCAAAATAATCCTCTTTCAACAATGTAAAGCTGGCGTAGCCTAGTTTTTTCGATAATCGATGTAAACTAGTACTGCTTACATTCAATGTTTCCGCAATATTCGCAATGGTAAAGCTTTGATACGTAAACAAATAACGTTTTTTGATCAGTTCTTGTATCATCGCTTTTTCCATGGCAGTCAAAGAAGCAGAGTGTGTAGAAATATTGAAAGATAGATTGGAAATATGTTTATGTTGGTTCATGAAAATCCCTTCTTTCCTCTATAGGATATCATAAATCTTCTATTCTTCGATTGTCAATTGTTCTTCTTTCGCATATTGATGATCCAATGCTTTCACAAATGGATAGTAGATCGCAACGGATGCAATGATTGCGATTACTTGTACTACGGCCCCTTGCCATCCTGCAACTAAGAACCCAGAGAAGATCGGTGGAGTTGCCCATGGAGCCATAACTCCTGTAAATAATGGCATAAAGCCGATGCTCATTGCCAAATATGCAATCATAACTGATACGATCGGTGCTAAGGTTACCGGTATCAGCATCAATGGATTGAATACGATCGGTAGACCGAATACCAGTGGTTCATTGATATTGAAACAAGCTGGAACTGCCGCAAGCTTTGACATCGTTTTTAAACGGGCAGAGCGTGCAACCATCAACATAGCGATCATAAGACCAATGGTCATACCGGCTCCACCGATTGTCGCAAATTGATCGATCATCTGGATCGTTCCGACGTTACCATTCTGTAAAGACAATTGTCCTGCGGTAAATAAGGATTGGTTAGCATCTGCATTCGCAATCAATAGTGGATTCACAATAGAGTTTACAACGGTAGGATGAATACCAAACCACCATAAGAAACCATTTAATGCAGCAACAAGCACGATTGCAAACAAACTGGATGTCAAACCTTGAAGTGGTACCTGAATAATTGAGTAAATCAATTCATGTAGTGAACCAGCACTCATCATACAAATACCGTTGACGATCAACATAATGGTAACGATCAGAATACCCGGAATCAAAGCACTGAATGATTTAGAAACCATTTCCGGTACAGAGTCCGGCATCTTGATCACCAAATTCTTTTTGATACAGAAACGAATGATTTCTACTGATACGATACTTACCAAAATAGCTGTGATCACACCTTGTGTGCCAAGCCATGTAAAGCTCAATACCTTATTGACGATCTCTCCGCTTTCGGTTACTACGGATTTCGGTGTCACTACCACAAAAGCCACCAAAGCTAACACCATACTGGATAAAGCATCTTGTTCATAGCTTTGCGCAAGTTTATAAGCCATTGTTCCAACCAGCATAAATCCCATCATATTGAAAGTTGCCCGATAAGCCGGTTCGATATAACTTGCCCAATCAGCACCAAAGATTCCTGCCATAAAATCAGCATAGCCTGCTAATGGAAAGTCAGTAACCAACATAAAGATAGAACCGATGATGGTCAATGGCATGATGACCATAAAACCACTTCTCAATGCCTGAAAGTAACGAAGGCTTGTGACCTTAGATACAGCTGGTACCATTTTTTCTTCGATAAAATGTGTAAATCCATTCATTTGAATTTCCTCCTCGTTAAGCGTTTACATCTACATTCTAATGCGATTTTTCTAATTGTACATTACCATTTTCGGAATATATTCCATATTTTATTCTGATTTTCATCATTTTTTGGAATATTTTTTATATAAATTCGATAAAATTCAATGTTTTGGATGTTCCAAATTTCATAGATTTCAAAAAGAAATAGTCATCATCGACTATTTCTTTTTCCTGTTTTTCTTGTAAATACAAAGTTTTTTTCATCAGATAGCCTCGGCTCAAAGTGATATCCTAATCGTTCAAAACCTTTTGCCTCTTCGATTGCGGATGCTTTGATCTCAGTAAGATATCGCACCATTTCTCCTCTTGCCATTTTCACATATACGCCTTTTTCTCGATATTCTCCATGCTCTTCCTCCATAAAAAAGCATCGTGCATAATGATCTTTTTCTCCCAAATATCGTGTAATGATCTTACTGTATTGTCGACTCGCCAGATCTAATAATTCATGATCTGTTTTGGTTAATTCTTGATACATAAGCTTTCCCCAGAATTCATATAAATTTTCAAATCCCTTTCGTGGTAATATGTTATCCAATTCCAAACGATAAGGAACAACCTCATCGAAAGGCTTTAAGACCCCATAGTATCCGGATAGAATACGCAAATGTTCTTCCACATAGGAAAATTCTTCATCATCAAAAACTTGTGGAGCCATATACGTATATTGTATTCCATCATAAGCCAACAAAGCCGGTACTCCATCTTTTAACGTTCTCTTTTTATGATACATTTCAAATGCTTGTCTTGCGATGGTCTCACTACAATGAAGCATGGATCTTATTTCTTCGATAGATAAAGTAGCTAATTGTTTTTGGATACGTCTTGTTTTCTGAAAGAAGACTGGTTGCTGTCTTGGGCTCATATATTCAATTTCTTCTCGCATTTTTTTCGCAGGAGCAATGATTATCTTCATAAAATCACCGGTTTCATCTTATCATTTCTCATTTCCCAGGAAAAGTAAGATGCTTTTTTCCATCGATCCTTACTTCAGTGCTTTTCCCAATTCATAGGCTTGTTTGGGATATGTGGTTTGTTCGATCATTTCTCTGGTAAAGGTATTTTGCGCTAACACCATGCCTTGATCTTCTAAGCATAAATATTTGCATATATTATGATAAAGATTGGCAATCACATCAAATGACCAAGCATCTTCATCTCCTCCAGTAGCCAATAAAACAGCTTTCTTTTTAGCATCTATCAACTCCTGATTATAAGCATAAAAACGATCGATCACCATTTTTAATTGAGCTGAAAAGCTAAAATAATAAATCGGTGTCGCAAAAACGATCATATCTGATGCCAAAAGCTTTGGATATAGCTCTACCATATCATCTTGAAATACGCAAACATCCTTCGCACAATGATCACAGGCAATACATGGGTGTACCTTACGAAACGCAGCATCAAAGCGATAAATATCATGTCCTGCCTCTTTTGCTCCTTTGATAAACTGTTCTGCCAATAAAGCAGATGTTCCATTTTTATGTGGACTTCCTGTTAATACAACAATGTTCATATTGTTCTCCTTCCTACTTCTATTATCTTTATTTTATCACATCTAAGAAAAAAGATGGTAACTACCATCCTCATTCTTTTAATTTCAATTGTTCATTTGCTTTGATCTTAAGACAGCGATCATCTACCTGTATCCAAACATCCATTCCACTTGGATTATAGACACTGCTTTGATCCGCAAAATAGATCAATCGTTTTCCTGCATCCATATAAGCTTCGATTTCATGATTGGTCGCATACCATACTTGAGGATGTCCTTGCATCTGTTGAAAGAATTGCTCTATACGCTCCCAATGATCATCTCTTTCGAATTCATAGCTATGTCCCCATAGATAAAACACTTGTAAACGTTCTCCATAATGAACTGATAAAAAGCGATCTTTCAAAGCAAAGATATCTTCACGATGATGACACGTAGGATGCCACCTCATAAAGTCTGTTGGTAAATCAAAGGACATCGTACTTTTGGTTGTTCTCGCATAACGAATACCACAACTTTTCAATGTAGAAATCACTTCATCATCGTAACAGCCATTGGGATAGGAAAATCCTGTAACCGGTTTTTGACATATTGTCTCTAAGTCTTTTCGATTTTGTAACACTTCTTCTATATTTAACACGCTATTTGTTCTTGTCATCGTAATATGATGACATGTATGACAAGCAATTTCATGTCCTTTATATAATTGAACAACATCCTTTTCTTTGATATAAGGATAACGATGCCCTTGTGTTTCTTGGAAAAATGCACTATTCAAATGAAAAGTTCCTTTCATTCCATAACGATTCATTAATTCAACAAGACGATGATCCATAACCTTACCATCATCATAGCTACATGTAAAAGCAAGCGTTTTCCCCATAGGAAAGCATAGATATATTCTCTGCATCTTTTTCCTCCTTAAAATTTGTTTAAACATATTTTGACTTTTTCTCAGTTCCACGTTACAATACCATGTAGAGGTGATTCCCTATGCCAAAAGCAAAATTTACGGAAATCTATAGAACATTGAAACAGAATATTTTAGATGGGTGCTATGACACCTCTCATTTATTACCTACCGAACAGGTATTGACCCAACAGTTTACATGCAGTCGTAATACGATTCGAAGAGCCATTGCTCAATTACAAGAGGAAGGGTTTGTACAAAGCATCAAAGGAAAAGGTGTTGTTTTGTTGGAAAACAAAGCTGCCGCTTCTTTTCAAATCGATCTGCATGACTTTAAAGGATTAGCCTCCATTCAAATGAATCCATCGATAAAAACAACCACTAGCGTATTAAAATTTCAAACGCTGATAATTGATGATCAACTTAGCCAAAAAACCGGCTTTCCTAAAGGAAGCGAAGTTTATCATTTGCATCGTCTTCGTTATTTTGACAATGAACCTTTGGTCTTAGATATCAATTATTTCCATAAAGATATGATTCCTGATTTGAGTGTTGAAATCGCACAACATTCCATTTATCAATATATTGAAGATACCTTGAAGCTACATGTCATTGCTGCTAGACGAATGATTCGTGTAGAAAAAGCAACAAAACTAGATCAAGAACTGTTATCGCTTCATGGCTTTGATTGTGTGGGAGTTACTTTAAATAATGCATATCTTGATGATGGCAAAATGTTTGAATATACGGAATCTCGACATGCTCCTGATCATTTCACCTTTTGTGAAACAGTTTCTTTAAAATAGGGTTTGAGCACTTTGAGATACAGCTTCTTATTCCTTATGTAATATCATAGCTATCTCATCCATCAATCTTTCTCCACACCCCTCTTCAAACGGTGTGATCACGGCTTCAAAACCAATCGGCCTTTCATGATAGGCTGATTGATCTGGCATATAACTGTAATAATCCATTGCATACCCTACCAAAACCACACTTTGATCTTTCACTTGTTGTTTTAAATACAAGGCAAGTGCGGAAAACAGCTCTACTGGAACATACACATAGGCCAATCGATGAATATGCAGGATATGGATAGGTAATGATAATCTTTGATTTTTAAGAAAACAAGACATCTTCTCATATAAAAGATACAGCTCATATTCCTTTGTTTTGGTATCTAGTTGTTTACCATATGCTTGTAATTTTTCCACTGTTGGATACGTTCTTGTTTGACAGGTAAAGGTAAAGCAACTTATTTGAAGCTCTCCTTGCATAGGAGCTAAGTTACCAAGGGTTTCTCTGACATGATCAACTAGCAACAAACCAAGACGTTTGGCTTCTTTTCTTCCACTTCCTTTTTTGGTAAATCGAGTAGATACATCTCCACAAGCACCATTATAAAACATCGCCACTTCATGCTCTTTTTCTAATGCTTCAAAAGCCGGTCCCAACAAATCACAACTATAACAGCTATTTTCCTCATGAAAGATTGTTGGATGACAAGCATAAGAAAAGATCAATGCTGTTTTTTGACTGCTTGTTTGAATATGAAGCACAGAAAGCATATCATCGATCAATCGATCCGGTTGATTGCGATTTGTACCAATATCTTGATAATGATCTTGCGCAAAGGATAGACTTGCCTCTTCGCAATTGTCATATGCCTGTTGTGCAGCTAGTATACCTTGTGCTAGTAAAAAGCGAACTAGTTCTTCATCATATTCTCCATCGATATAATCCAAACGTCGATTGATTCCGGTTTTATCTAATATTTGTGCAGGACCACTATGAGTATGTATAGCATTGATCAAAACATGCTCTTTTTTTATCCCATACTTTTTACATATATGCTCACTCAATTGTTCACAAAATGTAGCATCTACATAAAGGAGATCATACTGAAACAGAAAGACCTCCTCTTCCTGTTTCAGATAAATACAGCGTACATGAAGCTCATCCAATACCCCGGTGCTCTTTCTCAGACCTTCATAGCCTGCCATTGGTAATCCTATTTTAGGGGTGATCGATTGCTTCGCAAAGCCTGCTTGCATCATTTATTCCTCTTCCATGAATTCTTTTGGTACTGTAAACAACCAAGTGATGACAAAGGATGCTACAGCGGTTATCGCAATCAATATGAAATACAACATTAACTGATTTCCATCATACATATATAATAAGAAACCGATCAATCCTCCTGCACCCATTCCTTTAGCAGTCAATCCCAAAATGGTCGCAATTAATCCGGTACAACCAGCAACCAAACAAGCTCCAACAAATGGCTTCATCGTATAACGAAGTAAGAATCCAAACATACCGGGTTCTCCAACACCAAGCATTTGAGAAAGGAACGCTCCATAACCTGCTGGTTTGATTCTTTTTTTCTTTGTCTTGATCGTAATCGCCAATACGGCAAATCCCAAAGCAAAGAATATCATATTATATAATGCATTTAATTGATTAAACCCTGTAGCGGCCAACATAGATACCTCTAAGGTCGTCATGATATGATGAACGCCTGTGATAACTAGGAATGGATATAAGAAAGCAACTAAGAACCCACCGATACCAAATGGCATATGTAATAAACTTTCCATTAAATTCAATACCAAGGTTTCTACATTATGGAAAACAGGTCCGATTACCAAAAGAGATACTAACATCATAATAAGAATAACTAAAAACGGAGAAACCATGAAATCTAAAACATTAGGCATGATCTTTCTGATGTTTATTTCTAGCTTGCTTCCGATCACACCAATGATAATGGCTGGTAATACGCTTCCTTGATAGCCTACCAATGGAATGAATCCAAATGCTAAAATCGGTGCTACCCCACTGCCTGGTGTTGCCACTGCATAGGCATTTGGTAAAGAGGTCGATACCAACATCAAACCAATGATAAGACCTAACAATGGTGTACCCCCAAAGGTTTTAAAGGTTGACCAACAAACAAGTGCCGGTAAAAAAGCAAAGGTTGTATCACATAACACAGATAGCATAACGGTCATGGATTCTGATAACCCAGCACTACCAAAGCCAAGCCAATCTAACAACATTTCATTTGTCAATAATCCTCTCAACCCCATACACAAACCGGTTGCGGCAATGATAGGAATGATCGGCACGAAGATATCACCTAATAAACGGATCAAATTCTTCCCTTTTGATGTATTTTGTTGTGCCATGACTGCCTGATCTGCTTTAGCGGCTGTAGAAATCCCCATTCGTTCTACTTCCGCATAAACCTTATTGACGATACCGGCCCCTAATATGATCTGATATTGTCCACCCGTATAAAATACGCCCTTTACCTCATCAATGATTTCTACCTCTTCATCCTTGATGATACTGCGATCCTTTACGATCAAACGTAAACGTGTTGCACAATGTGCCGCAGATATCACATTTTCTGCACCACCTATCTTTTCGATTAATTCTTTTGCGATTTTTTCATATGAAATAGCCATATTGCTTCTCCTTTCCAAAAATAAAAACACCCGAAGAAATACACACTGACATTCAGCCATGTATTTTATTCAGGTGTTGCCTGCATTACCAGTGACAATCCTATTTTCTATTGTATCATCTTCAAGATATGCATCATTAGGTATACCTTTTCACTCAAGGTACTATGATAGCCATACTCTTGAACCAAAAGCCGATCTAGACGTTCCATACACAAAGGAAGATCACGATGCTTTTTTAACAGCATGGAATACATATCCTCTACATGAACCATCGTTGTTGTTTGTAGCTTCATCATCCTTTGATAAAAGAATTTCAAATGTGATGTAAGTCTTAAGTAATCCGTTTTTGTGATATCCAGCTTCAAATGAAAAGTTTCCTCTAAGATATCTATCGTTTCTTTCACAAACATCAACATATCGGACACATCTTCATGAGAATCATCTTCAGCATTTTGTATATGAATTGCGATAAATCCTGCCTCATCCTCAGGTAAATCAACGCCAAGGTGCGCCTTGATATAACGAAGTGCCCATTTTCCTACTTCATATTCCATTGGATACATCACACTTGTTTCCGTCAGAATCAGATTAGGCACCGTCTTTCCTTGTTTTGCTCTCATAACCGCAACATACAAATGATCTACCAAACCAGGCAATAAAGATTCCTGAATGTTTTTCTGTAGCTTCATGGTAGCTTTTTCTAATATTGCCTCCGCAATCTCTAGATATATGACAGGAGTCGTTTCCATGATCTGATACAACAGCTTTTTTCTTTGATTTTCCATATAATAATAACTTGTGATCTTGTGATGATCCACTTGATCACCGGTTTTTTTACCAAACCCTATTCCAGTTCCACTTAATAATGCTTCACGTTTATCCGGTGTGATCGTGGCCACTAAATTGTTATTAAAAATCTTTGTAATTTTCATAACATTTCACTCCCATCCAACGCATGTAACCGCTTTAGGTTTGCATCTATATCATACAGGGAGATAATCACTTTGTCAATCCTTTTTCAATATTTGTTTAAACAAATATTCATTAATTCTTCTAATAACAAACCATTTATACATATTTTCATAAAGATTCATATAATTTGTTTAGACAAATAACAGCTTTGAACAATGAAACGCTCAACCATCTAAATCAAATAATGCTGCTTCATAATCTTTCACAAAATAACGTATATGTGTTCTTCCTTTTTTCAAGATGGTATGGCCTTCTGCCTCTAATTGTTTCTTTTGTGCCTCTATCCCACCAGGATACTTTGGATTCAATTCCCCATTCGCCTTTAACGTGCGCCAATAAGGCGTTTCCTCTTCTTTACGTTGATAGCTTGCCCATGCTGCAATCGATACAAATATTCCCGCAGTAATTGGCTCTGTGAAATCAGCCTGATTTTCCTTTGCGAAATATTCTCTGATCTTGCCAATCGTAATGAGTTTGCCATATGGTATCTTCTTCATGATTTCATCATAATCGATTGGAGGTGCAAAATACATATTGCTTCCTCCATATTTTTCAATACTTTTTTGATCTGTAATAATTTGATACTTTGGCATATCCTTATGATCATGTAACATTGCGTTGAAATCTTTCTCTGCTTCATTTGCCATGCTACTCACCTCCTAACTAAAGGATAATACATTATCATTCATCATGCAATGAGACAGTATTTAAAATGATATGATTTTTTGATCAATTTCGACAAACATAATAAAACAGAAACCTATGGCAAGGCTTCTGCATATTACATTTATATCTACCATCAAACATCTACTTAGCACATTTTAATGACAACAGTTTTTGTATATCGTTCAATTGTTCTTGATTCATCACTCGATAATGTATCCACCCTCCATTACCACAAGGATACTTTTGATCGATGAACTCTTTTGTATATGGTAATAATTCTTCATAAATTGATGCATATTGTTGATCAGATAATCTCATCATTACTACAAAAGCCCCTTTCTCTGCAAACACATGACATAACAATTTTTGTTTCTTACGATGAGCAACTCCCCAACCATATTGATTACCATAGGGGAATGAGATCTGTTGCTCACTTTGATAGTTGTCTGATAACCAATTATTTAATGATAGAAATAAAGCTTGTGAATCTCCACAGTATGCCGCCATTTCTGCCATATCTGGTTTTTCCTTTTTATTTAGCATTCTTTCATACATAATGTATTCTCCTTTTTTCATATATCAAAAAAAGATGATCTTCAAAATAAACCATAAGATCAGAAACCAAAATAATACAATCGGTATCGCATAATACCATTTTTTTGATGTTCCTTGACTCCACATAGCTTTTGCCTCATCGTGATGACGTTTCCATAATTCTTTAGGGATAAACCGTATCGTGATTGCAATCATAAGTGGAAGCAAAATGACATCATCCAAATATCCCAAGACAGGGATAAAATCAGGAATCAAGTCAATTGGTGAAAGGGCATAGATCACAGTTATTCCAGCGAAGAGTTTCGCTATCCATGGTGTATCCTTATCCTTTAAAACAAAATAAATGGTAGGAATATCCTTTTTTAAACTTTTTGCACGATCTTTCAGGTTCATTGCCATCTTGTTTCCTTTGCTATCTTATAAAAAGATTTTATCATATTTCAATCCTTTCGTCAGTAATATAAAGGAAAAAGAAGCAATCCTTTTTCAAGCATTACTTCCTCTTTCGTTTTTATTCTTCAGATTGTCTTTTTTTCATAAGAATGACAATAGCTGCACCACTTAACATGATTAGAGCAAATGCCAAACCTACATTTGTATGATCGCCTGTATCTATATCCTTGTTAGGTGTTGTGTTCGTTTTAGATGCGATTGCATATTTTGACATATGCGTTGTATCAAACTCTACATAATCACTACCTTTTCTAGTTATTAGCTTTGTGATTTGATTATTATCATCAATATAAATTACCTGAAGATCTTTTTTCAATAAATCTGCATCTACATTGATTCTAATTGTGATGGTACCATTTGGTTGAATGATGATTCCGTCTTTTTCAAGTGATAAATCAAATGCACGTTCAATCGTAAGCTCTTTTAATAATCCCTTACTACTTAATAACTTGTTCATATCTAAAACTTCTTGTTTAGATAGTTCCTTTGCATTTAACTGTGTGCCTTTTTCAAAAGATCCAAGTACGGTAATCGGAAGTGTAGCGCTATCGATCATACCGATTTGATCACCATTATCCTCAGAATCACCAGGATTTTCAGGTGTTTCTGGTTTCTCAGGTTCTACTGGCTCTTCTGGCTCTGATTCCACTTTTACTAATGCCTTCACCGCATTGTTCAATGCATCTTTTGCTGTATCGATTTCTTTTTGCGTATTGCTTTCATCTAATTTCTTAGCTGCTTCCAACGCCTCAGCTACTGCTTTCCAGCTTTCTGCTGTATAAGCTTTTTCATCTAGTTTTTCTGCTTCTTCGATTGCTTTGTTTAATGCAGTCATATCAGCTTTTTCTACCAATGCCTTCATTGCATTATTTAATGCATCTTTTGCAGTATCGATTTCTTTTTGCGTATTGTTTGCATCTAATTTCTTAGCTGCTTCCAACGCCTCAGCTACTGCTTTCCAGCTTTCTGCTGTATAAGCTTTTTCATCTAGTTTTTCTGCTTCTTCGATTGCTTTGTTTAATGCATTCACATCTGCTTTTTCTACCAATGCCTTCATTGCATCATTCAATGCATCTTTTGCAGTATCGATTTCTTTTTGCGTATTGTTTGCATCTAATTTCTTAGCTGCTTCCAACGCCTCAGCTACTGCTTTCCAACTTTCTGCAGTATAAGCTTTTTCATCTAGTTTTTCTGCTTCTTCGATTGCTTTGTTTAATGCACTAACATCGGCTGTTTCTTGTGCGTTACCCTTTAGAATACGCATTTCAGTTAATGCAGCATATTGGTTTGTATCTCTACTATATGCATCAATTACCTGGAACTTCACTTGTTTCGCTTTGTATTCTTTATTGTCATCAAATTTCAAGATTTGCCATCCAAAGTTTGATTTATCAAATGTACCATTTGAGATTACTTTCTGCCAATTATCTGAATCTGAATTTTTGATCAACACTTCATACTCTAAAATAAACCCATTATTATAGCTCATTCTAGGAAGATAACGAAGACCGCTGATTACCTGTTCCTCATCCAAAGTAAAGATCAAATATTGATCCTCACGACTTGATCCATTCCAATCAGTATGCCACATGGTTCCCAGATTGCCATCTAATACATAGTTCGGATCACCTTCACTATCATTATCATGCTGATAGCTACCTGTTTCAACACTCATCGTTTTTACATCGATATCATTTTTATCATCTTCAGCCGGATTTGCCACACTGAAGGTATCTAGAATATAAGTTCCTAATTCATTTAGGTTATGATCACTAGGTGTAGAAGTAAAATCTTCATCACTTCGTGCCCATGTCCATTCCCATTCAAACCAATCCGGATCGCTTACTGTTCCACCATTTGTTAATTCAGTCTTTCTATTTTCAATCCATATTTCCCAACGCTTCTGATAATAACTGGAAATCAATCCAGACCATTGACGGTTAGAATAATCATGTAACCCACCAGCGTTTGCTTGACTGATTGAGCCCCATGTAGATACCAATGATTTTGCATTTAATTCATATAGTTCTTTAGAGAAATCATCTGTATTTGCCGCAAGATTTTTTGCCTGATTTACCCAAGTTCCTAATAAATAATATTTACTTGTACTTGTTACTTTTTCCATCTGTTGGATAATATCAAGGAAATCATTGCTTGCTTTTGTAAACTCTTCAACACTACCAGAGTTATACGCAGCTTTCATTGTCTTCAAATACTCTTGAGCACTATTTGATAATACCTGCTGTAAGATCGTAGCTAGGTCATAACGATAGCCTTCACTATCTTTTAATACATCATAATCTTCTAGCATTAATCTAGCAGCTTCTTCAAGATCACCTTTACTATAACTTACAACTGCATTGCCCCATGTTGATGCTGCATTGATATCAAATGCCGGTCTTGCATTTACAACAGATTCCGGAGCACCTTGTCCCAATTGATTTAAATCAGCCTTATAAACAGTATCTTTCAATATCTTTAAGGCTTCTTGCGCAGAGGAGCTTTCTTTTCCATATCTTCTAGTTGCATAATCATCCAACCAACTATCTAAATCAATAACTTCTAGGTCCTTGCTTGCATCACTTGTCCAAACGGTTTCAAACAAGAAATCATATAGTAGTGGGTTGTTCACACTGGCTTCAGGAGTAATACCGATACCCGCAACATATTTCGTTGTATTAAATACCTCGGGAATATTATTAGCCAAATTATCAAGATGTCCGTGAAGACCTAAACGTCCTCCAAAATTATTTAACATACAGAATACCCATGGCTTACCATCAAATTCTAATTCATCACCATATGCATTCTCATCGTTATAATGAGGTGTTTTATCAGCATAAAGATCCAAGATCAAGGCATGTTCTTCATAACCATCCAAACCATTTAATAATGCACTTGTTGGATTACCTTGCCAAGATTGAATGATCCAAATAGCATCTTCATCAAAAGATAATAGATTGTTCATAACTTCAGATGAAACGGTTTCCGGAGACATATCGCCTGTATTTCCACCTTCATGGAATGGATCTGTTGCATAATATTGGCTTACATCACCATATACTTCTTTTTGAGATGCATAATATAATTCTGCGTATTTTGCATATGTATCAGTATCTGTTTTTAACATATCTGGTCGTTGGAAAGAGCACCAAGTACCTTGTTTGATAATATCATCGGCAACTGCTGCATCATGATCAGCAAGATCATTTGGTACCATACCACTATATCCTTGTAATACCGGCTGCATACCTAATTTCACCATAGACAACTGATTTTTTCTTGCTAGCTCTGTACGATCCTCAAACCAAGAATCATGAACAGGACCACCAAATCCGGATAGATTAGCCATATATGCCCATGCATAATATGCAGGTCCTGCGATAAAATCTTTGATATCTTCATGGTCATAACCGATTTTTGTTAAGAAACGACGCCATACTTCCTCTTGACCAGTAGCATCTAAAACAACATTAACACCATTTAATGCCAACCAATCCATTTCAGCACGCCACTCATCTTCACCATAGAAAGGCATAGAATAAGATAAGGTACAATAGTTATATGCATAACGTACTTTTGCTTTGGTTTCTTGGAAAATAGTATCTTTTAAAGGTACCACTTCACTAGGCATCGTAACCTGATCGCCTACTTGAGAAATATTAACATTGCAATAGTATTTCAAATAGTGATTTAATCCCATAGATAATGAAACACCATTATTTCCTTTGATGTGAATTTTTCCATTTTGATTAGTTAATTCAAAGAAATCATAATCATGACCTAGTGTGTTTTCACCAAGCTCTAATGTAAACCAATCTACATATTGAGCACCCAATCTACGTGAGATGATTCCTCTCACTTCATCAAGCGTATCATTTACTGTGATATTCGCCAATTGATCAGCATAAGAAGTATCAGCGTATGATTGCACATTGATTTCTGGTCGTTCTTGGATCGGTGTACCACTTGCTGTACCCATGACACGTACTTCATTGATAATGGAGTTAGCATTCGCTGAATGATAAGTCACATAAACTCGAACATAACGAGCCTCTGTTCCGGTAGCATCATATACCTCACCGGTTTCGGGACAGCTCGCTGTGCTATCTTTTTCAGCAAGTTTCGTAAAATCTCTTCCGTTCATACTCGTAAAGATTTCATATTGTGTATAACCTTTTGTTGGTGTATAAATTTCAATACTACTTAAATCATAGTTTTCTTCTAAATCGATATCTGCATAAGCTGGATACATCGTTCCGGTCCACGTTGTTTTTGTGCTTCCATCTACGATGCTTGCGGCATTGGAACGATTATAGTTGGTATGCACAGGTTTTTGAAACGCAATACTTTCATTGTCCTCTACCTTAGCTTCACTTCCATATACTTTGAATTCTGCTACTGCAGGCCAACCATACCCAGCAGAACTTGTACAACTATGCATCACAATTTTGATATCTGTATACATTGCTGGTTCTATCGTATATTCTTGTGTATAGTTGTCGGTTCGATTTGCTATTTGGTGACTTACCAAAGTTGTATATTCACTTTCGCCTTCTTTTAAACCGAGGATACTATACTCAAATGCATAGTTATATGGTTCAGATTCAACGTGTTCAAAGAAGATTTCAAATGCATCCATCGTTCTTGCTTCACCAAAAGATAAATTAATATATTTTTCTTCAGACATCGCATTATTATGGAATTTATATAATGAACTTTCATCATTATCCACCAAAGTTTGACTATCATTTGCACCAATTCCATCAGTTGTTATTTCAGCCTGTGACGCAATATTGTTATAGTCTGATAGTTTTACATCTTGGGAAGCATAAATTTCTACTTCTTTTACTTGCATCCAACTTTCTGTTGTTATGGATGGATTAGAAGCATCTAGAATAACAGGATTAGAAAATATGATCATGACATCTGAAATACTTTTTACTTCAGAAGCCTCAAATTCCACAACACTTCCCATTGGCTGCGCTTCCTTTTTAGGCGCAAAAGAGCGCCAATCACTTTCAGAATCTGTAATACCATTGATTGCATATTTAATTTCAACATCCACACCCAAAGCACTTAAATCATCTGCGCCCAATTTCACTACAACTTTTTCTACAGATGAGTTTTCTGCTAATTTCATTTTAACTGTGCTTGGCCATTCTACTGTACCACTTTTCCACAGTGTCGAATCATCCCCATCATTGATATGTTCTTTATTCCCTCCATAGATCAAATCTTCCCCATTGACGGTAACTGTTGCATCTTTCGCTATGTTTGTTTGTACCTTTTTTGCCTGTAAAAAATCTAGTTGCCCTACAAACATGCTAAGCGTAACACACCCTGTCAGAATAACCTTAGAACCCTTCTCTAAAATCTTACTCATTCTTACTCCTTTCCTACGTTTTACAACGTACATACATGAAAGCCCTTTTTCTTTCAATATCATTATTATAAAGGAAAAGAAATTGTACTATTTTGCACTCTTTAACATTTTTTTGCGAACATAACCTTATAAAGAAAGAAAAAAGCAGTGGATAACCTAAAAGAGATTACGATACTCTTTTGGTGACATACCAACTGCTTTTTTAAATGTTTTCGCAAAATAGCTTTGTGAGCGAAATCCAACTTGAAATGCAACATCTTTCAAAATAAAACCTTTACGGATCAATCGCTTTGCCTCTTTGATACGAAAATCATTGACGATATCACTAAATCCTTTTTCATTATTGTTGCTTAACACACGGCTTAGATGAGAAGGTGACACCTCCAGTTCTTCAGCAACATCATTTAAACTAATTTGTTTTTTGAAGTGGTGTCCGATATATTCAATCGCCCTCTTTGATAAATGATCTAAGTTTTGATACCTCATTAATTTTGCGGAACGCAACATTGCATTGAGCTTATATACGATTTCCATTTCTGTTGTTTGAATATCTTTCTTAACATCAAAATGAATATCTTGTTTCTGAATCATGATCTCATATTGAGATTGTAACTTTTCCACAAGTATATCTAGCATATCACTAAGATATTGATTTCCCGCTTGATCCTCACATTTTTCTCTATGAATACAATCAAGAGCCAATTTCTTTAGCTTTTCCATCATCACTGTTTCATTACCATCTTCAAAACATTCTAATAAATCCAGAATCAAATAATTCAATTCATCTTTCCCAAGTTCTTGCTTAGTTTCATCAAGAATAGGCTCTTTTTCTCGATCTATGACCGCATGCATATAGGATTGATACATCAATTCCATATTTTCATAAATACTGCCAATTCCAAACACACGATTTCTTTTTTGTAGGATACCCGTAATTGCCTTTTTATCATTTTCATTCATCTTACGATTTGATATGATAAAAGCAACGATATCATTTTTCATCCTTGTCATCAAACATGACATTCCTAAATCCTCGATTTCCCCCTTGATGCTATTCAAAGCATCGTTTTCATTTTCTAAAACATGAATGACCGTACAAAGACCAGATAGAAAATGAATATTCAATACCTTTAAATGCTTCTGTACAATAATCTCATTTTGACCGGATAAAAGAAGTCTAGCACATTCTTCTTCAAGAAATGGTTTTGTATGATTGATCTTCTCGATCAATGCAGATGTTTGTTGAAATTGATTTTCATTTTTCTTTAAGATCTCAATAGCTTTTGCGATATTGTTTAATATGATGTGATGGTCTGCAGGTTTTAAAATAAAATCCTCTACATGTAAATGAATCGCTTCTTGTGCATAAGAGAAATAATCATAAGAGGTAAATATGAAGCAGACACTTTCCTTAAACTCTATTTGTCTGATTTCTTTCAATGCTTCTAATCCATTTTTTATAGGCATATTGATATCCATCATTACGATATCCACGTTATGTTGGCGAAACAATTCCACAGCCTCAGCTCCATTCGATGCTAAATAAATTTCACCAATCATCGCATTGGATTTTTTTAATAGATGATATAAATAATCTCGTTCGATTTTTTCATCCTCAGCAATTAATACATTATACATCATAATCTCCTCCTTTCCTTACATATGGAATCATTAGATTGGTCTTTTGATTTTAATGAGAAAAGAGAAACCACAATCAATATCGCTTTCTATTTGAATTTCCACATTTTGTTTATAATACATCTCTAATCTTTTTCTAACATTATACAATCCCAAATGGGTTTCATTTTCAACAGTTCTTTCGCTCTCTTCCAAATAAGTACGAAGTAGTGACTCTTCCATGCCTTCCCCATTATCGGATACCGACAGGATCACATCATGATCTTCTAGTCCTATATATACTTCCACTTCTCCATCTTCCATAATATTTTTTAATCCATGTTTGATAGAGTTTTCCACCAATGGCTGTAAGATCATGCCAGGAATAGGAATATGATTTAATTCCTCTTCATGCTCTACATGAATGATAAAATCAATTCGTGAACCAAGACGAAGCTTTTGAATTTCGATATAAGCACGTATCGCCTCTAGTTCATTTTGAATATTACTAATTTTATTTTGCATATCCAATCCATAACGCAACAACTGACTTGTTTTCAATATCATATTGGCCGCAGTTTCTGTTTCTTTCGTTTCCACAAGACGGTAAATCATATTTAAAGTATTAAATAAGAAATGTGGATTGATTTGATTTTGTAGCATTCTTAATTCACTTTGTACAAGCAATTCATCTTTCTTTAAACTTTCATTTTCCTTTTCTAATAACTGTCTTTGAAGGTTCGCTCGCTCTCGTTCACTATCAAAATTTATCTGTATTTGCGTTGCCATGCTAGTAAGAGCATCACATAATTCTTCCATTTCTTGTCCTGAATCAGATATTTGACGTAAATCATATTTCCCTTCTTTCACCTTTTGGATATTAGAAAGTAATAATTCTAATGGGCGTGTTAATGACTTTGTAATATGAATGGTATAATAAATGACCCAAAAGGATAAAATAACAATCAAAAGGATACTAGATGCATCTGTAATTTGTTTTAATTTTGTCAAAATGCTTTTTTGTGACTGCATGGATTCTGTAATCATTTGATAATAATCGCTACTTGTATTATTAATAAGATAATAATATCTTTGTAAAGTATCATAATCTTCTTCGTAAATTCCTGAATCCTGTTCAAAATCTATTGCCGTTTTCTGACACATATCGTTAAACTTTGATGTCATGTTTTGAAGAAGCTGAAATCGCCAAGACTCTTCAATATATTGATTTGCTTTTAAATGATTCAAACTGGTACAAGCCGATTCATAAGCTTTCTGATACTCTTCCATCGATTCTTCACTTTCTGTATACAGATAATCCTTGAAATTCATAGAAGCATCTTCCATTTGATTGTAATAATCCAGCATCCCGTTATAAGCTTGTAATAGATCATCATAGCGATCTAAAACGTTATTATTGATCATGGAAAACATAACAAGAAAAATCAATATACAGATGACCACGATCATATTTGCATTTCTTAAACGAGAACGAAAGCTTTTACTTTTCTGCTTCATAAAGTTTCCCCTTATAGGTGTTGACATTACTTTCATTAACGATAACAAGATTCGGACTTAAAACACTGACATCTTGTTTTTTGCCTGATTGAATATAGTCCATGATCATTTTAACCCCTTGGTACCCATAGTCATAAAAAGATGTAACGATACTGCCATCAATATCTCCTCTTTTAATTAAATCTATGGTTGTTGGCATATCATCTACGCCATAGATCAAAACATTCTTTCTTAATCCCTTTTCTATGATCGTTTCTGAACAAGGTACTGCAGATTCTGCGGCAAAATTTATCGCAACGTTCACGTTATCATGCTCACTCATAACATTCATCCACTCACGTTTTGCTCTTACTACATCCGATTTTGATTCACTGATACTTACTAGCTCATAACCACCTTTATGTTTTTGAAAGACTTCCTTGACCTCTTTGATTTGGTCTTGAGCAATCCCGAATTCTCCTTCAGCTACTTGGATAGCAATGATCAATTTCTTATCTTTTCCATAATTTGATTCAATATCTTCTAAAAGAAGTTGTGCTTGTTGTTTAAAATCTTTTCCCATATAAGCATATCTTCCACTTTCAGGTTGATCGCTATCTACCAAAATCAAAGGTATGCCATTATCACTCGCAGCTTTGATCAATTCATCGTCTATGACTCCTTGTGTGATGATACCATCCGCTTGTTGTAAAATGCCGGTTTCAATCACATCATTCATTTTATTGGTATCGATCACATTAGGCCCTATCCAATCACAGTGCACTTGATAAGCTTCACAAGCATCATCTAAACCATCTTTTGCTTGTAGCCATATCATGTGATCGCTCAAAGGCGTCGCAAATAAGATATACGGTTTATCTTTTTCTTCATCCTTAAGAGGTTGATTCGTACAGCTAGATAATAAAAGTAACGATGTCATAAAAAGAATGATTTTTTTCATACAGGTGTCCTCTTTTCCACGCATTATTATAACGCATGTCGTTTTTTTTATGCAAGAGCAATCTTTACTACCCTATTGTCCATATTAGTTTCTGTCTTCATCATATCACAATCATAATGGACTGTCATTCACAAACAAAAAAGACAAGGTTCTCAAAACCCTGCCATCTATATATTTTTCATATCATTTTTCGTGAGAAAGCAACACAAACAACAATATTGCCCTGACACCCTAATTTAATTCCCGCAGTAATTCTTCGCTTGGTAACTCGCATCAGTAGCCGATCATGTGTCCAACTTCATTTGCTATGCAGTGCGTAGTTATTTGGAAATGTCAAATAAACGTCAAATGTTTCCTCGGTTGTTTCAATTTCTACCGCATTAGGAGCATCATACATCGGCAATCCTAAATACCTCTTTACCTCTTGCAATATACAATATATTCGGCTTGTATTTTCGGCTCTCTACGCAATTTTATCAATCCAAACTTTTCATTACCCTCGGCAAATTCCACTTTACATTGATTAAGCTATCTGGTTTCTCGAAAGAAGTACAACCGTTTCTACACCATTGCTCTGTGCAAACATATCTACCGGTTGTATTTTTTTCACTTGATATTCCTTTTCCTTGAGAATACCTAAATCTCTAGCCATGGTTGCCGGATCACAAGACACATAAACAATACGATCTGGTTGCATACGTACCATACTATCGATCGTAATGGCATCCAATCCTTTTCGTGGCGGATCTACAACAATAACATCAGGTTTCATATGTTGCTCACTGAGTTTACTGGCATAAGTTGCTGCATCACTGCAAATAAACTCAATGTTTTCGATATGGTTATGATATGCATTCTCCTTAGCATCTTTAATAGCTTGAGGAACAATTTCAATACCAATCACTTTTTTCGCCTTTTGTGCTAAAAACATAGAAATGGTTCCTACCCCACAGTATAAATCAATGACACTCTCACATCCAGTTAAGGAAGCAAAAGATAAGGCAGTATCATAGAGAATTTTCGTTTGAAGTGGATTGACCTGATAAAAGGATTTACTGGAAATATGAAAAGAAAGTTCATCAATAGAATCTGTGATATAGGAAGCACCATATAACGTGACTTCTTGATCTCCTAATATAACATTATCGTTTCTCGTATTGATATTTACGATGACACTTTTGATATAGGGTAGTGCCTTACAAATCTTTTCTGCCATCTCTTTCATATGATCAAAAGGATATTTACGAACGATCCAAACCAACATGACCTCACCTGTTACAAAAGCATGCTTGATGAGTAGATGACGAAATACATCGGCATTTCCATATGTTTTTAATTCCTGCTTCATATAAGCCAATACTTCATTGATACGTTCACTTTGTATGCGACAGCCATCGGTATCTACGATGTCATTAGAATGAATGCGATAAAATCCTGTTACCACATTTCCCTTCTTTAAACCAACCGGTATCTGGCATTTATTTCGATAGTACCAAGGCTCCTTCATACCTAATACAGGTTCTACTTTCACATCAATTTTCGCAATGCGATCGATTACATCTTGAACCTTTTGACGTTTAAATCGTAACTGTTCTTGATAAGACATATGTTGAAGTTGACAGCCACCACATTGCTTTGCGACAGGACAAAGTGGTGTTACACGTTCTTTGGATGGATTCCGTATGTTTAATACTTTTGCATATCCATACGTTTTTTTCATCATCGTAACGACAAGTTCTGCTTCTTCTTGTTCCAATATACCTTTCACAAAGAATGGAAATCCATCCACCTTCACTACCCCTAAGCCTTCTCTTGTATAACCAGAACAAATTCCTCTTATGTTATCATTTTTTTTCATCTTACACCTCAAAAAAGGGCAATCGCCCTTTTCACTATTTATTTAATTCTTCTTGCTGTTTCAGTAATTCATTTGCTTTTTCTTTATTTCTTGGTGAAGTCAAGGTATCATCCACAGCTTTTTTATTGGATGCATTTTTGATTTTTTCTTTATAAATCTGATCATCTTCACTATGGGTATCATCTGGAATAAAGTTATATGCATGGATATCTAAATCATACATTTTTGTTTCATTTTTATTCGTAAAATACGTTTCGATCGGTAAAATTGCATTTACTTTATCATACGCACTATTTAAGACATCTTCTAATGCATCTTCACTGATATCATCTTTGGTATCCAAATTAATTCTCAATGTGGCACTGGTTAAATTAACCTCAACCTTTTCCACTTGATCAAATTTCATGGCATCCTCAACCTGTTTCAACTGCTCTTGTGTAATAGCAGGGTTTAGGGAATTATCAAAACGAGTTCCTTCCACTGGCTTACCACTGTTTTCTTTTGCGCCTAGATATATATATACCAATAAAACTAGCGGAATCAATAAGACGATTACTGCAGTTGTATATAATATCTTACTAGAATTTTTCAGCTTAGTTTTCTGTTTTGAGCTTGCTTTTTTATTCTTTTTACTCATGATTTTCACCTCAACACCTTTTATTGTACAAGAAAAAGGTTCATAATGCTATCTTTTTTTCAGTTCTTCCTGAATCATTTTATTTGTCATAGCTGGATTTGCTTGACCTTTGCTGGCTTTCATTACCTGACCGACTAGGAAACCAACAGCACGGTCTTTCCCATTTTTGAAGTCTTCAATGGATTGTGGGTTGTTATCTAACACTGTAGTTACGATAGATAATAGTTGGGATGTATCACTCATCTGTTTCATACCTTTTTCTTCAACTACCTGTTTTGGATCCTTACCCTTCATAATTTCTTCAAATACAACCTTTGCTTGTTTACCACTGATTTCACCGGCATTGACCATATCGATCATGGTAGCCAAATGTTTTGGATCACATGGATTTTCACTCAGTTTTAAGTTTGCTTTGTTCAGGGCTGCAATCATATCTACAATGACCCAGTTTGCAGCTTTTTTGTAATCTTTGGTATACTTACATACCAATTCAAAGAAATCCGCAAGATCTCTATTGTTTACCAATACACCTGCATCATAATCTTTCAAGCCTAATTCACTCATATAACGAGCTTTTCTTGCATCAGGCAATTCTTCCATATTCGCTTGAATTTCTTTGATCCAATCCTCACTCAAACGAATTGGGGTAATATTAGGTTCAGGGAAATATTTATAATCCACATTTCCTTCTTTTTTACGCATCATCACAGTTGTTTTCTGTGTTTCGTCATATCGTCTTGTCGCTTGAACAACTGTTCCGCCACTTTCGATCACTTCTTTTTGACGAGCTACTTCAGCATCAATGGCCTTTTGTACATTGCTGATGGAGTTTAGGTTTTTGATTTCTGTTCTTGTACCGAACACCTCACTGCCTTCTTCACGAATGGAAACATTCACATCACAACGCATGCTTCCTTCTTCCATCTTAACATCACTGACACCTAAATAAAATAATAACGTTCTTAGTTTCTCTACATAAGCTGCGGCTTCTTTTCCATTACGGATATCCGGTTCACTTACGATTTCCACTAATGGTGTTCCTGCACGATTAAAGTCAATCAATGTACCTGCATCTGAATGGAATTGTTTTGCGGTATCTTCTTCCATATGGATACGATTGATACGAATTTCTTTACTACCCTGTTCTGTTTCAATGACGATGCTACCATTTCTTCCAATCGGATGAAATTGTTGTGTGATCTGATATCCTTTTGGTAAATCAGAATAATAATAATTCTTTCGATCAAACTTTACCAATGGATCGATCGTACATTGTAGTGCAGTAGCCGCTTTTATCGCAAGACGTACTGCTTCCTTATTTACACAAGGAAGGGTTCCTGGATGTCCTAAATCTATTTCATTGACACATGTATTTGCTGTTTCTCCAAAGGAAACAGGAGCACTGGAGAACATTTTGGTTTTGGTTTTTAATTCACAATGGATCTCAATTCCAATGACTGTTTCAAACTTCATTTTGACACCTCCACATCATTTCCTTTTAATCCGGTAATCTCTTCAATCGCCTTACCGATATTAAATAAGGTTTGTTCTTCAAAAGGTTTTGCTGTCATATTGATACCGATCGGTAATCCATTCACAAAGCCGGTAGGCATCGTCATACTTGGATAACCACTAAAGTTACCAATTGCCATATAGTTTTCCGCAACCAAAGCATCACTATCTAAATGCTCTTCCTTGCTTTCTTGTGCAAGAGGCGCAACATCACTGCTGGCATTTGCGATAACAACATCATATTCCTGTAAACAATGTGCCAATTCTTCTACGATCAATCTTCTGACTTTTTGTGCCTTACGGAAAATCTTTTCTTGATTTTCCTCAAATAAAGAGAAGCTTCCGATAACAAAACGTTTTCTTACATAAGAACATAGACCTTTGGTACGAGAATTGATCATAACTTCTTCCACACTTGCTCCATCCTCTCTCATACCGAATCGGATACCATCCAAATTCGAATGATTTGCGGTAGCCTCTGCATTGGCAATGATATAGTATACCGGAAGAATGGCTTTCATTAGCTTATCATCAAAATGTACGACTTCCACGATAGCACCTTTTTCTTTCAAGGATTCCATCAAGGCATCGAAATTTGCTTTTACTTCAGGATTTGTAACTCCTTGTTGTACATTTTCTAAAATGGCAATCTTTTTACCTTTGATGTCGGCATTGATTTGAGAAGCATATGCTTCTACTTCTTGATAAGAGCTGGTCATATCACGATCATCTCTTCCTGCTAACACTTCTAATGCTTTGGCTGCATCTTCGATTGCAGTTGTAAAATAACCGACATGATCTAAACTTGATGCATAAGGAATGATACCATAACGTGAAATTCTTCCATAAGTGGGCTTCATACCGATAACACCATTAAAGGCAGCTGGCTTACGCACACTATCACCTGTATCAGTACCAATGGCAAATGGTACTGCACCGCTTGCTACTAAAACTGCACTACCTCCTGAACTACCACCTGAAATACGATTGGTATCCCATGGATTATGAACCATACCTGTATATGCATTCTTATTTGTTCCACCCATACCAAGCTCATCCATACTTGCCTTTGCAATGATAACAGCTCCTGCCGCTTTTAATTTATCCACGATAGCCGCATTGTATACCGGGATATAGTTATCTAAAATACGTGAACTTGCGGTTGTTTTGATTCCTAATGTATTCACATTGTCTTTTAAAACGATCGGCATACCGTAAAATGGAGCATTTGGATCGATGGAATCCAACGCTTTTAATTGCTCTTCCACATCACAGAAGGTTACTACCGCATTTAGCTTTTCCTGTAAACCTTTTGCCTTTTCCAAGGCTTCTTTTACTCTTGTTTCTACTTCTTTTTTCTCTATCATTTGAAAATCCATATTACTTCACCACCTTTGGAACATGTACATGACCTGCACGTACGCTCGCTGCATTGCCCAATGCTTCTTCTTGGGTCAAAACATTTTTTACTTCATCTTCTCTTAGAAAGAGCGTTTCTGCTTCGAATGGATAAATCATTTCTTCTACGTCATCTGTGTTGATCTCATCTAATACATCGATCTGTTCCATCAAATCTTTAAATTCTTCCTGAAGCTCCTTTACCTCCTGCTCATTGACATCAAACATAATGTCATGGGCAAGTCTTTCAAAATACGCTTTATCAAAAGTCTCCATAAGTTCCTCCTTATCACCTTTATATATATATCGTTGTTGTTTTGCTGCTTCCCTTAACTCGCTCGATCACTGCATAATGCGTATCATCACAGCTGATATCTACTGTAATTCGATAATCGGTTGAAGTAAACAACGATAAATTTTCATTTAGAATTTGAACGATTGCATTCATCTCTGCACCTGTTTTCGCATGTGCAACTACTTTGATCTTTAATTCCGTTAAATGCTCATCTTGAAATCTTCCGGTTCCGATCATTGAATTATTTTCCCACAAGCCCAATTCATCTAATTGATTGCGATATTGTGTAAATGCCGTATTGACACCTTCATCGGCTTTACCGCTAACATTTGTGGGAAATAACACCCATTTATCTTCAATTGATGAAAGACTTACGGTTCTAGATTCACAATATGCCTGTTGGATAAAGTGTCCCGGAACACCATCTTGATCACTTGAGATATCAAAAACAGTTAAATAAATCGGTAGATTTTTTACCTGTGGATAAGTATCTCGTAAATATTCTATCAGTTTTTGAGAATTGACGTTCAAATAGCTATTTAATGCTGTTTCATCAATGGTATGCTGAACTTCATCTTTGGTGATCTTGCTTCTGATCACCATACTGACAGACAAGCCTTTTAATTCTTCCCCTTGATACCAATCAAGTTCAAATACATCCAACAACAAACGAGGTCCGCTTAATTCATTTGAGGTACCATTCACTTTTGTCTGAAACACAGCTTCTGCTGATGGATTTAACCCATTGGGATTGGTTTCACTGGCACTTCCCAAAAGGGTGGTATTCAATGCATTATAATCAAGGAATTGACTTTCTCGATATGCATAAGTCTTGGGGGAAAAATGTTCCTTGCTAAGCTCCATCAACCCATTACTGATCGCTACCGTATCATTTAGATTGTCTACCTGCCCGGCATGCATGTATCTGGCATCGCTCACGTTGAAAGGCAATAATGCTGAGTAATCATCTTCATTAATTGCCTGTGTCTCTTTCGTGTTATCTGTCTTTTTATTATCATCTTGCTTATTGTTACAGCCACTCAAAGCAAATACCAACAGCAACATGATGATACTAGCGTTTCTCCACTTCTTCATCAGCTCACCTCTTCCATAAAGGTTTCCTCATCCATTGTCGCAACTCCCAAATCATTGGCTTTGGTAAGCTTACTACCGGCAGCCTCGCCATAGATCACATAATCTGTTTTCTTAGACACCGAACCACTGACATTTGCACCCAAACCTTCTAATATTGCTTTGGCTTCATTTCTGCTCATCCTTTGTAAGGTTCCGGTCAAAACCACCGTTTTTCCGGTAAAGATACTTTCCTTGATTTCTTCTGGATCACTATCCATCCTTAACCCATAAGCCTTCAGATGATAAATCAATTCTATATTCTTAGGTTCATGGAAAAAGGCAATGATACTGGTTGCAGTAATGGTTCCGATATCCTTAATGGCAGTTAATTCCTCATGACTTGCTTTCATCAACGCATCCATGGTCAAGAAGCGTTTCGCTAAGATCTTAGCGGCTTTTTTTCCTACCTGACGAATGCCTAGTCCGAAGATCAGATCTTCAAGCGGGTTTTGTTTACTATCATCAATGGCATCTAACATTTTCTGCGTGCTCTTTTCTTTGAATCCTTCAAAGCCTAAGATTTCTTCCTTATGTTCTTTCAAACGATAAATATCTTCTACCGAATTCAATAAGCCTTTGCCATGAAAGAATTCCACCTTTTTATCTCCAAGTGTATCGATATCCATTGCATCACGACTGGCAAAATGAATGATGCTTTCCACTACCCTTGCAGGACAATCTTGGTTGATACAATAATGGGCAGCTTCATCCGGAAGTCTTACCAATTCACTACCGCAAATCGGACACTCTTTTGGAAAATGATAGGTTCCTTGAGTCCCATCTCGTCGTTCAATCAAAGCTCGCACAACTTCAGGTATGATATCGCCTGCTTTTCTAACCACAACATCATCATTGATTCTTACATCTTTTTCCTTGATCATATCTTCATTATGAAGGGTTGCGGCACTTACGGTTGTTCCTGCGACACGAACCGGTTCTAAAACCGCATTAGGTGTAACCTTTCCTGTTCTTCCAACACTAAGCGTGATATCCAATAACTTCGTAATCACTTCCTCAGCCGGAAATTTATAAGCAATTGCCCATCTCGGCACCTTGATCGTTGTACCAAGTCGTTGTTGTGCATCTAAAGAATCAACCTTAATGACAATGCCATCGATCGCATAAGGAAGCTGTTCTCTTTGTTCTGTAATTTCTTCGATAAAGCTCCATACCTCATCAATGCTTTCACATAGCTTACGTAATGGGTTCACACGCAAATGCATGTCTTCCATTTTTTCTAATGCCTCTTCATGTCCATGGATATCAAAATCTTGTGCATTGACAAAATAATACCAAAAAGCATCTAATTTGCGACTGGCGGCAACTTTACTATCCAATTGTCGAATAGAACCTGCGGCAGCATTTCTTGGATTCGCAAACAACTCTTCCCCTTTTTCTGCACGTTGTTCATTCAACATCTGAAAGGAAGCATTGGGCATATAAACCTCTCCACGCACCTCTACTTCATCCATCAAAGGAATATGCATGGGAATACTTGCAATGGTACGAACATTATGTGTCACATCTTCTCCAACCACGCCATCTCCTCGAGTGAGCGCTTGTACAAAAGTTCCATTACGATAAATGAGTGACATCGCAAGTCCATCTATTTTCAATTCCACAACATAACGAGCTTGTGGTTCTACTTCTCTTACACGATCATCAAATGCTTTTAGATCCTCATAGTTGAATGCATTTCCTAAAGAAAGCATGGCACGTTGATGTTCAACCTTAGTAAAAGCATCCAAAACAACACCACCGACACGTTGCGTGATAGAATTAGGATCTCTATATTCCGGAAACTGTTCTTCTAAGGATACAAGCTCTTGATAATAGCGATCATATTCCTGATCCGAAGCCGTTGGTTGATCTAATACATAATACTCATAAGAAAGCCGATCTAAGATACGGCGTAATTCCAATATTCTTTGCTGACTCATAGAAACCTCCTATTTTTTTGTAAGAGATGGATGAGTTGCCATAATCTTTCGGATACCGAATTTTTGATCAAAAGCAATGACAGCTAGCTCACCTTCCAGTTTGATCACGACACCATCTCCAAAGGATACGTGATTAACCAGATCTCCTTTTCTTATCTTACCCTTTTTCTTCGGTTTATCTACAGGTTTTTCTATACTTGTAGCAAGTTTTTGCGGTGCTTCTTGCACCATATCATCTAAGTGTGCTTCCTCTCGTCTAGAAAAGGAAGGTGCTCTTCGTGATTGCATAGATAGAAAATCCGCACCTGAAAAGGCATCGATATCAGAGGAGAACGTATTTTTTGGTTTCGCACCAACATCTTCTAAATACTCCTCAGGTATTTCCGCAATGAATCTTGAAGTTGTCTTAACTTTATCCAGAATATAACTATATCCATAAGAATCACTTAAAAACAATTGCTTCTTTGCTCTGGTAAAAGCAACATAGGCAAGACGTCGCTCTTCTTCCAACGCCTCTTGACCGCCTTCACCGACACTTTTTTCATTCGGGAAAATACCTTCACACAAACTATATACAAACACATGGTCAAATTCCAGACCCTTTGCGGCATGAATGGTCATCAATTGTACAAATTCGCCACGATCACTTTCTTCTTTATCTGTATATAAGGATATCTCTTGCAGGTAATCATTTAAGCTTCCCTCCGGATTTTTTTCTACATAATCTGCGATATCATTGATCAATTCCTTGATATTTTCCAATCGCTCGATTTCTTTATCCTCTCTTAACATATGTAGATAGCCACTTTCTTCTAATACACGTTCCATCAATTGATCGATACTGATGGTATCAAGTAAGCTACGACACTCTTCTATCACACGCACAAACTCCAAAATACTTGCTCTGGCTTTTCCTTTACCGATCTCATAATGCTTCAAAACTTCATACATATTCGTATCATCATGTTGACTCTGCGTTTCTATCAATTCCAACGTCTTTGCCCCGATTCCTCGTTTCGGAGAATTGATGACTCTTTTTACCGCAAGGTTTTTAAACATTTCCTTTGGATCTTCTTCATTTGCCGGCGCAAGCAATCTTAAATAACTCAATGCATCCTTGATTTCCGCACGATCATAGAATCTTACGCCTCCATAAATACGATATGGTATATGTGCATCCAATAACGCTTTTTCCAATCCTCTAGATAAATAGTTGCTACGGTATAATATCGCAATATCTCTGTAATGGATATGTGCATGATGTAATGTTTTGATTTTACCCGCTACCCAAACAGGTTCATTATCCCCATCCATTGCAGTAAAATGAATGATACGACTATCCCCCTCTATTTCCGTAAACAAGTCCTTATCAATACGATTGCGATTGTTTTTGATCAATGCGTTCGCTCCATTTAGGATTTGCTGCGTGCTACGATAATTCTGATTTAAAATAACCGTTTTAGAATCTGGAAAATCCTTTTCAAAATTCATGATGATATCAACCTGTGCTCCACGCCATGTATAAATGGTCTGATCAGGATCTCCTACCACACATAAATAAGAATCATCTCCTACGATTTTCTTTATGATTGCATATTGTAGATTATCGACATCCTGAAACTCATCTACATGAACATAGCGAAATCTTCTTTGCCATTTTGCTCTTACCTCATCAAATTGATCTAAAATATGATAAGCAAAAATCAACAGGTCATCAAAATCCAAGGCATACATTTCTTGTAGACGTTTCTGATAAAAAGCATAGATATCTGCCTTTATCTGTTCTCCTGCCCATGGCCCAGCATTCATTTTTGCTACATTAGGATCGATAAAATTCGTTTTATTGCCACTGATATAAGACAATACTCCATTATAGCTATAAGACTTTACATCAACTTGTAGTTGCTTATATGCATCTTTTAATATACTTTTCTGATCATCGCTATCTAAAATGGTAAAATTTCTGGGATAGCCTAATTCCAAAATATCCTCTCTCAACAAACGTACACAAAAAGAATGAATCGTTGAGATCTGTACCGCATGTGCAACATCGCCCAAGATGTTTTCCACACGCTCTTTCATCTCTTTTGCGGCCTTATTGGTAAACGTAATGGCTAAGATCTTATTCGGATAAACATGTTGCTCATCGATCAGATAAGCGATTCTGGTCGTCACGACTCTGGTCTTACCGCTTCCTGCCCCTGCAATGATACGCAGATGATGATCGACACATCTCACTGCCTCTGCTTGTTTTTCATTTAATTGATCTAATAACGACACAAAATCACCTCTTGCAATAGTATATCATAAACCACTTTAAATCTCTATGCAAATGAAAGATTGTAAGGTAATTTTAAGTAGATGATTTTTGCTTGACCCTTACTGTATTTTCACCCATCTTTTTTTGGATAGGACGAAAAGTATGATTTCATTGATTTTTGATAAATGAGAGTGTGTTTTATTTTTTTGACTACCCAATGTTATCCATTTCATAATAAGGATATTTCGCTTACTTTCTTACGAAATATTCATAAAAAATTCATAGTATTTTAAAAGGAAGTATACTATAATTGAAAAGGTTGAGGTGTATAAAATATGGCAAATAAAACAAAAAAGAAAAAAAACAAGCGTTATTATACAAGAACGGTTGACCTTTTTTTCCTATTGATACTTCTCGTCATTATGATAATGGCATTTTATGTGGCATTCACATTTCGTATCATTCCCCAAAAATGGATCATGATCGCTGCTGTTGTGTGTGCACTCATTTTCGCAATTCTCTTCATCCTTTCTTTGAAAAAACTTCCAAGATGGGCCGTTTATGTAAAAAGAGTATTTATTTTATTGTTATGTGTCATGCTTGGTACCGGTGGATATTTTCTTGATAAGACAAGATCCACATTGAAAAAAGTATCTTCCTCCACAGTAAGTAGTGAGGAAACCACTACCAATATGATGATCATCGTACCAAAAGATTCCAGCATCAATAAGGAAAGCGATTTAGAAAATGTATCCATCGGTTTTCAAACCGGTACAGATAAAAACAGTGCCGATTTCATCAAGCAACAGTTGGAAAATAAGAATGTGACCAATTACATAGAAGTTGAATCTATTGATTATACCCAGTTGATCACAGACATGATCGATATACAAAGCATTCAAGCAATCGGTATATCCGAAACCTATTATAATATGTCTGCCGCCAATATTGATGGATTCAAAGATAAAGTCAAAACCATTGCATCATACGAAACGCAAGTGAAATCCAGTGCTTCCGCATCTACCAAAGATATCACAAAAGAAACCTTTACAGTGTATTTAAGCGGTCTGGATAATATGGGTTCCCCGGATCAACAAACAAGAACCGACACAAACTTGATCCTTATCGTCAATCCAATCGCAAAACACATTGATATGGTATCTTTACCAAGAGATGGATATATTCCAAATCCGGCAATGAATTATCAAAATGATAAGCTTGCGCATACTGGAAATGATGGCATCGAAAATAGTGTAAATGCATTAGAGAATTACTTCAATATTGAGATTGATTTTTATGCTCGTGTGGGATTTAACTCTTTGATTCAGATCATCGATACCATTGGTGGTATTGACGTTGATGTTGAAATCGATTTCTGTGAACAAGATGAAAATAGAAGCTTTGCCAAAGATGATTTGATTTGTCTTACCAAAGGAAAACAGCATTTGAACGGAAAACAAGCGCTTGCCTATTCTAGACATAGAAAAACATTAGGCTATGATAACCCCGGTCGAGAACGTGCACAACAACGCATCATCAAAGCTATCATCAATAAGATGGTTTCTCCATCTGCTCTTGGCTATTTGAATGATCTTCTTGATATCGTGCCAAACTACGTCATCACAAATATGCCTAGTGATAAGATTGCCGATTTTGTCTCCAATGAGTTAGAAGATATGTCATCCTGGACCATTTCCTCTATCACAAGTGATACAGGTGCTTATGATTATCAAATCGCCGCAAGTACGGCAAGTTTAGGTACCAGTGATTGCTATTTGTTTAGTCGCTCAGAAGTACAAGCATTCTTAAATGCTTATGATGGCGCATCTCATCAATTACAAATGAACAACTTCCATTTTGACTTAACAGATTTATATAAAGATTCTCCTGCTTTAAATCAGAACCCTACACTTGTTTGGTCTGATATGGCAATTGATCCACATTAATGCAAAGGACTTCGGTCCTTTTTTTATTTTATAGGAAAGTTCTTCTAGCAGTAAACCCAAAGAAAAAAGCTAAAAAGTTATCTAAGATGAACATTTTAGCTTAGAAGGCATTATAAAAATTGATGATGAAAAAGGTAAATCTTCAGGATCAAATCCTGATTCCCATTGTTCAACTTTCTTATTATGCCAAATCATTACACCATGGCATTTTGGACATTCTAGCAGTATTTCGTATTTCTTTGTTTTGCGATGATAGGTAGCCGATTCTTCTGCCCATTCTTCATACCCACCCCTTTTGCATTTCATTTTAACCCAAGCTTTTTCACCATTATTTCAGAAGCCAA